>CAZEOC010000020.1:12310-20239 GCA_964513525.1 uncultured Saprospiraceae bacterium
TTCACCACCAAAATCGGCGTGACCAGGTGTATCAATAATGTTAATTTTTGTATCCTTATATTGAACAGAAACGTTTTTTGCTAAAATCGTGATACCACGTTCACGTTCTTGATCGTTATTGTCCAGAATTAAATCACCCATTTCTTGATTATCACGAAACAATTGACAGTGATGTAAGATTTTATCAACTAAAGTTGTCTTCCCGTGATCGACGTGAGCGATAATCGCAATATTTCTAATTGCTTTTCCCATTAGAATTTATAAAATGGAATTTGCTATGAATTTATTCAAATAATTGATTATCAATCATTTTAGAATGAAATTAAAGGCATTTTCCAATGAAAAATTAGTTTCTTCCAAATTTGAAGGTGCAAAGGTACATTTTTTTTCTGCTATTAATAGATTTCATTATTAATTTATTATTAAGTAAAATATATATTGTATTCATTTTTTTGTTAAGTATATTGATTTATGTCTTAAGAATATATTATAATTTTAGGAATTACTTGTTCATATTAATTTTATTTATATATTTGTATAACTGTTTCATTTACACATAATACACCTGATTCTTTTTTGTTAATAATACCTTTTAATAGTTTATTTTATTCTGACAAATCACAATTGTCATAGTTTTTGCTATTTACAGATTCGTTGAATTCATTTTAAAAATAATAAAGTTGATTCTTCATTGAATTATCAAAAACTATCTATCAAAAATATTTTAAGAACACTATTAAGAAACAAAGAACCTAAATTAAATTTTTAAATACTTTTAATAATAAGTATGAAAAAGAGGACTATGAAACAACAATTACTATTATTATTATTTGCTTTACCATTTTGCTTAACAGCCCAAACATCGGTTGAAGAGTATAATTATTTGTCTAAAACTTATTCAGAACAATTGTCAAGAGGTGAAAGTGCAACCAAAGCTGGTTACTATTTTCAAGACTTGATGAATATGATTGATAATAGTGGAAAGATTAAATTATTATATAAGAATGAGCAAACAAGTGTCGTTCCACTTGCTATAGTTGTGCATGTGACGGGAGAAACTAAAACACATTACATTTGTGTACCTCATGAAGATTCGGAAAGTGAAGTATTCGACCTATATGCTGATGATTTGCAACAATTATTTGAACAAGGAGAATTAGTAAGGAAAAATTATTCCAAAATAATGTTACGTTATCCAAAGCAAATTCAGAAATATTATGATGAAATTTTAGCTTTAGAAACTGGTGTTACGACGACAAAGAATGCTGATTCTGGAAATGTGATAACATCAAATAATTCTCGTATAGAATCTGAAAGTATTTCTTCTCCAGCAAGAAGTGTAAAAACTGAAATAGAGGAAACGCCAAGTAGATCAGAACGTAGAAATAATCCTGAACCTATTGAAGATAAGATTGTCTTGCGTAAAGTAGAAAAAGGAAATCCTAATACTCCTGCGCCAAAAACTACAAGAAAGAGAGGGAAATCTTCGGCTAAGATTCAGTCTGTATTAACAAGACGTAAAATAGAAAATGCGCCTCAAGTATATAATACTTCTGAAGCAACTGGAAATGTAAGAATGGATATTTGTGTTAATGCAAAAGGAGATATAATTACTGTAAAGCATAATAAATCTGGTTCAACTACAAGAAATCCTGAATTAATTAAAGCGGCTCAGAAATTAGCAAAACAATATAAGTTTTCTAAATCTCACTTATCACGTCAGTGTGGAAATGTTGTATTTACATTCAAGTAATTTTAGTATTATTTTTAATAAAAAAGAGCTATAAAACATATCGTTTTATAGCTCTTTTTTTATTGGTAAATCATTATAAATTATTCTTTAGACCCAAAGAAGAAACGCTTCAAGAACGCTCCAGCTCCTGCTATACCAATTAAGATAACTTTCCAGAATTTCGCTAATAAAGCAAAAAATCCAGCTTTTGCTAATACTTTACCCGCAATCAATCCACCAATTCCAACTGCTGCGATTTCGTCAATGTCAGGATTAAATTCAGCATAAGTATAACCCGAATTGAAAGCAACACTTTTAATGATATTTGGTGCATTTTCTTTAACTTCATTTAACTGGTCAACAGTAGCGATTCCATTCACTACTAAAACACCTTTACGACCTAAAGCACGAATTTCATAATTCAAAGTATGTTCTTCCATATCTCCAAATTTCAATTCTTTAGCCCAGTATAATTTATTTTTTTCCTCATCATAAGATGGACGTTCTGCCCAACCTATGAATGTAATAGGATCATATCCTAATTCAATTCTTTCAGGATTTGATTCTTCATTTGATTCTCTGATATCATCTGCTAAATCATCGTAATCAATAGAAGAAGCCTCATCATCTTCTACATAACCCATTTCATCATAAGAAATTTCAAAAGCCCAACTTTCGTCACCCAAGATATGAGCTTCTTCCTTAAATAACATTCCCATTGTTGGTTGAGGAGGATTTCCCCACAAATCTGTCAAAACGTATTCGCTTTGTTCTGGATCTAAATATTTGAATCCTTCAGGAACATTCAAAGTAGCGACTCCATCCCCTAAATCAATGGTTGTATCTCTATAAAAAACTAAAGCAGATTCGATTTCTGCGATTGCAGCAGCATAATCTTCTTCTGTCATTTCTTGTTCTACAGTTTGTTCTTGTAGTTGTTGTGCAGTTAAGAAGGTACTTATTAATAAAGTGAATAGTAAAAATAAATTTTTCATTAATATGAATTTTGATTTAAAAAAAGGTCAAAACTCACACTATCTCAATCAGGATAAAAGATTAAATATGATTATCAATAGTGGGAGCTTTTGTATTTGATACAAATTTAACAATTATTCAAAATTCTCGTTCCATTTCAATTGAATATTTTGAAAACTGTATTGATTGTCAGAATTGGTGTTAAAAAAAATGTTTAACGTCATATCATCTATAATTAGATAATATTAAATCTATCTTTTTTGTTTATTCTTAATAATCATCAATTAGTGATTAATTATAATGTATTTTTATATTATTAATTTAAAATATGGATTGTTATTAGTAGGAATTAAACCAATGTTATTATTTTTAGTCTTAAGAGTGAAAATTATAAAAAAATAGCAATATGCTCACAAAACAAAAACAAATACAACATTTATACTGGCGAGCAGGATTTGGGTTAACTAATGAAGATTTGAGTCAAAAAATAAATCAACCTTTACACGAAATAATTGATGATTTATTCAAAGAATCTTCAGAGAAAGCGCCCCTTTATGTGAATTTAGATAAAATGCCTTTGATGGAAGGTCTATCAGACGCTGCAAAAGCTAAAATTAGAAAAAAAGGAAGAAGGGATACTAAAAATGTTAATGCGGCATGGGTAAAGAGGATGACAAGTTCTAAAAACCCTCTTTTAGAACGAATGACTTTGTTTTGGCATGGACATTTTGCTTGTGTAATAAGAAATAATCCTTATGTTTCATTAAATCAAAATAATACAATTAGAGAGAATGCTCTGGGGAATTTTAAAGATTTAGTTTTGGCAATTGCCAAAGACCCAGGTATGATTCGTTTTTTGAATAATCAACAAAACAAAAAAGACAAAATTAATGAAAATTTTGCTCGAGAACTATTAGAATTATTTACGATTGGTAGAGGTCATTATACAGAAAAAGATATTAAAGAAGCTGCTCGAGCTTTCACTGGTTGGCAGTCTTATAAAACAGTTGAATTCTTTTTCAATAGAAAAAGACATGATTTTGGAGAAAAAACTTTCTTTGGAAAAACTGGTGAATTTAATGGAGATGATATTATAGATATAATATTGGAAAATAAACAAACTGCACGTTTTGTTTCTACGAAGGTTTATAGATATTTCGTAAACTCAAAAGTTAATGAAAATCATGTAGAAGAATTAACTAATGCTTTTTATGATTCTAATTATGATATCGAAATATTAATGCGAACTGTATTTGAAAGCGACTGGTTCTATCATGAAACTAATATTGGTTCAAAAATAAAATCACCTATTGATTTATTAGTAGGAATGATGAAAACTTTATCTGTTAAATTTACTGATGAAGATGCAATCTTTTTTATTGAAAGAGTTTTAGGTCAGATTCTATTTGATCCTCCAAATGTGGCTGGTTGGCCTGGAGGTCAAGCTTGGATTGATAATGCTACTTTAATGCTTAGACTAAATTTGGGTAATTATTTATTTCAAGCGTCAAATCTTGCGGAAATAACAAATAATAGAAAATTCACACCAATTAAAAGTAAGAGTACTTTAAAACGATTGAATGCGAAAATTGATATTGATTCAATTATTCATGAGTATGAAGATAGAAAAAGGTTTGTCATTTTTAGAGATTTAAAAAATTGGATTATTCAACCAAAATTGACTATTGAAAAAGTGAATTTTGATGATTTCACTATTAACAGAAGTCCAAATGAATATATTCAATCAATCATCTTAAGATTAATGACATTACCTGAATATCAAATGTGTTAATTTTATTGATTTAGTATCAATACTTAAACTACGAATTAAGGTATGAACTTGAGTTATGTAATTCTATTATTCAAAATAGTGATTTAGAAATCAACTAATACTCAATCATTCTAAATCATCAATTATAAAAAAATGAACAGAAGAAATTTTTTAAAAAATACAGGTTTAGCTTCTACTGCTTTATTTGTTCCTCAGTTTTTAAGTGGTTATAATAAATCTGGATTTAATAATAATGGAAAAAATTTAGTAATCATCCAATGGTCTGGTGGAAATGATGGTTTAAATACTGTTGTCCCATTTCATAATGATTTGTATTATAAAAATCGTCCTTCATTAGCAATTCAAAAAAAGGAAGTACTAAAAATGACAGATGAATTAGGTTTTAATCCTGTTATGAAAGGTATGAAATCACTTTATGATGAAGGTTTATTATCTATTGTGAATAATGTTGGTTATCCAAATCCAATTCGTTCACACTTTCGTTCGATGGATATTTGGCAGACAGGAAGTGATAGTGATAAATATTGGCAGACAGGTTGGCTAGGAAGATATTTAGATAATATTGAAAGTAATGATTATGTGGCTCATACTGCATTACAGACTGATGATACACTTTCTTTAGCTTTAAAAGGTTCAGAAAGGAGTGGGTTTGCATCATCAAACCCTATTCGTCTTAAATCAATGACTAAAAATAGGTTTTTAAATAATATAACTCATCATCATGATCATGAACATGATGAAAATGTTGCTTATTTATATAAAACTTTAATTGATACTAATAATTCTGCTGAATATTTATATGAGAAATCAAAGATTTATAAAACAAAAATTTCTTATCCAAAATCTGCTATTGGGAATGATTTGAAAACTATTTCCAAACTTATAATGGCTGATACTAACACTAAAATTTATTATGTGAATCTTAGTGGTTTTGATACGCATGCTGCGCAAAGACCACAACAAGAACGGTTATTAAAACAATATTCAGAAGCGATTTCAGCTTTTGTAAAAGATTTAAAATTAAATCAAAAGTTAGATGATACTTTGATTATGACTTTTAGTGAATTTGGGCGTAGAGTGAAACAAAATGGAAGCCGTGGAACAGATCATGGTACGGCAAATAATGTTTATTTTATCGGTGGGAAATTGAAAAAACCAGGCTTTTTTAATGAAGCGCCTAACTTATCTACATTGGATAATGGTGATTTAATTTATTCTGTCGACTTTAGGAAAATATATGCTTCTATTTTGAATAATTGGTTAGATGTTCCTTCGGGAAATATCTTAAAGAAAGAATTCAGTCCATTGAATTTGATTTAAATTTATGGTTTAATTTATTGTAGCATTTCCAGATATTAAAAATTTTCTTGCTTTTAGATTATTCCTTATATTTGACAAGTTTGAAAACAACTATTACCAAATCAGTTAAAATAAAAACTATGTTAAAAAAAGGAATTTTATTAAGCTTAGCCTTAGTATGTTTTGGTCTTTCTAATGTTCAAGCTCAGGAAACACCAATCTTTACAAATGCAGAAGGTAGTGAGTACAAATTTGAAATTATTCAAAGTTTAGAAAGAGACGACGTGAGTAATCAGGGGCGTTCTGGAACTTGCTGGAGTTTCTCTTCTTTATCATTTTTTGAAGCAGAAATCAAGCGTATGACTGACTTAGATGTTGAATTAGCGCCAATGTATGTGGTTAATCATACTTATCAAGATAAGGCGGAGAAGTTTGTTCGTATGCACGGAAATTTGAATTTTGGACCTGGAGGAGCATTTCATGATGTATCTTATGTAATAGATGAATATGGAATTGTACCAAAAGAAGTTTATACTGGCTTAGATGAAAATGCAAAACGCCATGATCATGGTGAAATGGATGATATTTTAGAAACGATAGTCAAAAAAGTAATTAAAAGGAAAAAACCTTCACCAAACTGGGATGATGCTGTTCAGCAAATTTTGAATACTTATTTAGGCGAATTACCAACTGATTTTACTTACGACGGAAAAAAATATACGCCAAAATCATTTGCTACATCAATGGGTTTAAATATGGATGATTATGTGTCAATTACTTCATTTACACATCACCCGTTTTATGAAACTTTTGATATCGAAGTACCTGATAATTGGATGAGTTTAGAATCTTATAATTTACCATTAGATGAAATGATGGAAGTTTTTGACAATGCTTTAGAGGAAGGATATTCAATCGCTTGGGGTTCTGATGTTTCTGAAAAAGGATTTAACTATCGTGCGGGTTTGGCTGTAATGCCGAAAGACCAATCTACTTTATCTGTAAAAGGTTCTGATAGCAAAAATTTCAATGATGCTGGTGCGTTTAAATACGGAGAAGCATTTAAACGTCCTGTTGAAGAAATTGAAGTTACTCAAGAAATGCGTCAAAAAGCATTCGATAATTATGAAACTACAGATGACCACGGAATGCATGTGATTGGTATCGCAAAAGACCAAAATAATAAGAAGTTTTATGTTGTGAAAAATTCTTGGGGAAAAACTAATCAATGTGATGGTTATTTTTATGCTTCGGAGTCTTTTGTAGCTTATAAAACAATGAATTTCTTGGTTCACAAAGATGCTTTACCAAAGAAAATTCGTAAAAAATTAGGTTTGTAAAAGTTGAATATTACAGATAGAAAATTTAAAAAATAGAAACGTAAATCATCTAAGATAATTGATGATTTACGTTTTTTTATTAAATTATTTCACATTCTACGTCAAATATCTTTTTTGAAAAATAGCAAAATTAGCTACTACAATCGCAATGATTCCTATTAATAAATAACCATTTGTACTCAAATTAAATAATTGAAAAACGATTATTCCAATGCTTCCAAATACCCAAATCCAATCTTGAATAATGATAGATTTTATTAATAAATAATTTGCTTTTTTTGCGAAAGCTTGAGATAAAACAAAGCCACCAAATAAAATCAATCCAATACCTAATATTTGTAAAATGAAGTCATTTTCAATATTCATCCAAAATGAAATTTTCGTAGAGAATAAGTAAGCTATTCCACCACTAATCATGGAAAATAATGCATTTATTAATAATGTATTTTTTAACTTTTGATTCATGATTTTAATATTTATTAATGAAGGGAATCTGCAAGTGCTTTATTCATTTGATTAAATCCTTTTTCCGTTTTTTCTCCAACAATTTTATAAATTAAACCCGATAAAATTCCCGAAAAATTTTCTCCATGAATTAATTTAGTCGTCTGATTATCAATTGATTCTAAGATGAAATAATGTTCGCCATCAAAAATTCCATTTATGCCTAATTTCCCTTTCCAACGAAATTCTTTTTCAGAATCAAATACCAAAACTTCAGGTTTGAATGTCTGTAATTTCATATCTTCTAATTGCAAATTTACTTCAATGGTTTCTCCTTTTAGAACATT
>CAZEOC010000021.1:0-19726 GCA_964513525.1 uncultured Saprospiraceae bacterium
AATTTCTTTATGACCGATTACTTAAATGTACAAAATATAAGTACTTTGGTAAATTCTATAAAAAAAGAAAAGCCTAAAGATTATTTTGTGCTTCAAAATAACCTTTAAGCTTGTTTTTAGTACTCGACTTAACGTTTAATTTTCTTATGTCGACATTATTGAAACATAAGATTCTGTATATTATTAATAAAAATATTGTTCTGATACTATTTTACCATCTTCAACTTTATAGACAACAACTTCCTCTTCTTTACTTCTTACGCCTCCTTTGAAAGTAGCCTCAAAACCCATTGTCAAAGTAATATAATTACCTGCTACTAAAGGGTCAGAAACAAAGCCACTATGCATTTCTTCAATCATATTATTGAATTCAGCACCTTTAGCTTTAATAGCTTCAACACCGACTGTTTTTCCAGGAACACGAGCAGTTTCAGGCTCGATGGCAACAATTTCTGGATGAAATAATTCATTATAAACAGTGTCATAATCTCCTACACGACATAATTCTACTAAACGATTAGCTACTTCTTGAACAGTTTGCATAATGGAAATACATTTTTTTGGTTGAATAAAGTCTAAATGTAAAACAATATGTTTTAATGAACGAATCTTATTAGTATGAAAATTAAATATTGCTGGTTGCTGGTTGCTGGTTGCTGGATACTAGATACTAGATACTAGATACTAGTTCCTCTGAAGAAGTTTGAATATTGGAAGTTTACTATCAAAGATTGACTAAAAATAAGCCTTATAAAACACCAAAGTACGATTAGCACTTTGGTAACCAGTAACCAGTAATCAGCCCATTCTATTTTTATAATCTTGGTAATTAAATTCACGGAGAATATTTAGAGAATCGTCTTCTTCTAAAACGGAGATTCTTGGATGATAAACGCCATTAAACATAGTCGATTTTACTGTTGTATAATGCATCATATCTTCAAAGACGATTTTATCTCCAATATTAACTGGTTTTTCAAAGGAATATTCCTTTAAATAATCACCAGCCAAACAACTTGAGCCACCAATTCTATAAGTTGGTTTACCTTTTATTACTTCAGAACTTGCACCGATAATTTTTGGTCTGTATGGCATTTCCAAAGTGTCAGGCATATGAGCAGTAAAAGAAACGTCTAATAGAAGCGTTTCAATTCCACGGCTATTAACAATATCTAAAACCCGTCCAACCAAAACGCCAGTTTGCCAAACGATTGCTGAACCTGGTTCTAATATAACTGCTACATTATATCGTTCACGGAAAGTTTTTAGCAAATGAATTAATTTATCAACATCATAATTTTTTTGAGTCATCAAATGCCCGCCTCCCATATTTATCCACTTTAGTTGTGGTAAGAAATGACCAAAACGTTCTTCAAAATTCTGAATTAATATTTCCAAACTATCTGAATTGGATTCACAAAGTGTATGAAAATGTAAACCATCAATACCCTCAGGTAATTGTCCATCAAACTTATTAAATCCTTCAATCATTTGTCCTAATCTGGAACCTGGTAAAGCAGGATTATACAAATCAGTTTCAACATCAGAATACTCAGGATTTACACGAATGCCACAAGAGATTTTAGTCTTATTTTTTGAATTATAGATTTTCACCTTTTCGTAATAATGCTCAAGTTGTGATATAGAATTAAATGTTATATGACTACTGTTAGCCATGATTTCCTCAAAATCTTCGGGGAAATAAGCAGCAGAATAAGTATGCGCTTTTACACCCATTTCTTGATGAATTAATTTCGCTTCATACAAAGAACTTGCAGTCGCTCCAGCTAAATATTGTTTGATAAAAGGGAATAAATGCCAAAGAGAAAAAGCCTTTAAAGCTAAAATTATATTTGCTCCAGATTCTTTTTGCACTCGTTGCATCAATTCTAAGTTTTGACGTAATAGTCTTTTTTCCAAAACATAAGCAGGTGCGGATACTTTTGAATAATCCATTTTATGAATTCATTTAGTTTAGGCATAAAAAAAGTCGCAACAAAGTTGCGACTTAAATTTTACTTATGAAAGCACTATTTTGTACTTATTTTCATATTTCACATTAATATTTTACTAATTATTTCTCTATTGAATTTAACTCTGCTTCATTCATAATCGCAGTTTGTTGACGAATAGATTCTTTATGAATCTCAGTTAAATAACCTTCTGAGAATTTGCTTGATAAACCTTGTTTCTGAGCATATTCAGAACGACGATTTAATACTTTTTCCCAACGATTCATTTGTAAAATCGTGATATTGTTATCTTTCTTATAAGTTCCAATTTGTCTTGCAATTTCCATTCTTTTCGAAATCGCTTGAATAATTGTTTCATCTAATTCATCAATACTATGACGTAATTCTTCTAATTTTGTATTGAAAGAAGCATTATTAGTATTAGTATCTCTAACAACTAACTGACGTACGATTTCTCCGAAACCAACTGGTGTAACTTGTTGAGCTGCATCACTCCAAGCTTCATCTGGTGTAATATGAGATTCAATCATCAATCCATCAAAGTTCAAATCCAATGCTTTTTGAGAAACCTTTAATAAAGTATCTCTTCTTCCACAAATATGTGAAGGGTCACAAATCATTTCTACATCTAAATTGCGACGTAAATCAATTGGAATTTCCCATTGAGGTTGATTTCTAAATTCTTTATTATGATGAGAAGCAAATCCACGGTGAATTGCTGCTAATTTATTAACACCAACTTTTTCAAAACGCTCAAAAGCACCCATCCATAATTTTAAATCAGGATTGATTGGATTTTTAATCATAACAGGAATATCAACACCTTTCAAAGCATCTGCAATTTCTTGCACACTAAAAGGATTTACTGTTGTTCTTGCTCCAATCCAAAGAATATCTACTTGGTTTTTCAAAGCTTCATATACATGTCTTGCATTTGCAACTTCGACAGTTATTGGTAAACCGGTCAATCTGCTGGCTGTTTTCAACCAAGGTAAACCGATATTTCCAACACCTTCAAAAGAACCAGGACGAGTACGAGGTTTCCATATTCCAGCACGTAAAATACTTGCACCTTGTTCTGCTACACCAATACAACTTTGTATTGTTTGTTCTTCTGATTCTGCACTACATGGTCCTGATACAATAATAGGTTTTGTCGTATCAATTCCTAATCCCCAATCTTTAATTTTGATAATTTCCATGATTTTTTAACTTTTGTCAGACGATTGACGATAAACAGATAACGGTACAAACCGTTCATCGTAAATCGTTTATCGTCAACCGTATTTCTTTAATAAGTTATTCCTTTTTTGTACTCTCCTAATATTTGTAATCCTTGCACGAATGGCTCAATCTTTTTCAAGCCATTTTGATAAAACTGATAATCTTTAAATTCCATATCTAAATGAAAACGATATCGCCATTCGTGACCAACTAACGGTAAGGATTGAATTTTTGTTAGATTCACTTCACAATCAGCTAAAAGCGTCAAAACTCTCGCTAATGAACCAATTGCATCACTTAAATAAAAACAAATAACAGCTTTATTTATTTTCTTGTTTGACAACTGTTTTAACGGATTCGTTTCTAAAATTAGAAACCTCGTAAAATTACGCTTGTTGTCTTCTATATCTTTTTCTAATGTTTCTAATTCAAATATCTTACCCGCTAAACTACTTGCAATAACAGCAACACCTTTCTCTCTATTATTCGCTAATCGTTTTGCACTTGCAGCAGTATCATCGCTTTCGATGAGTTTAATATGCGGATATTTTTTGAAAAACTGTTGACACTGTAAAAGCGCCATTGGGTGAGAAAAAACCTTTGTAATCTCTCCTATTTTTTGGTTATCAATCGTCAATAGTTGGTGTTTAATTCTCAAATTTACTTCACCAATTATCTGATAATTTCCTTCTCTTAATAAAGCATAATTCGGTAAAATTGTTCCTGCAACACTATTCTCAATTGCCATTACTGCCCGTTCTGCTTTTTGACTATCTAAGTTTTTAAAAATATCTTCGAAACGGTCACAAGGAATTAAATTCACATCTTCATTGTAATATTCCATTGTTGCAATATGATGAAAAGAACCTTCGATTCCTTGAATTGCAATATTAGGTAGATTATCTACTTTTGAATAATCACTTTCTATCGTTTCTGTTTTAGTCATAATTAAATACTTGATATCGATTACTTATTCTTTAATGTTTTTAATAATGGTTAAACTTTACAGAGAAACCAGAGACAAGTAATCAAAAAAAAATCTCCAAGCGTATATTGCTCGGAGATTTTTTAGTTTAATAAACAAGGGTTTCAACCCAATTACCGAACAATAGGTAAGTGAATAAAGTAAAAATAAAAATACCAGAAACCTCTGTTAATCAAATTCATAATTTTTTATCTATTTTTTTATATCAACACTACAAATGTGAAACATTATTTCCAAAAAATCAAAAAAAAAGTGTTTTTATTAGGATTTTTTAAATTAGCTTCACAAATATTGCTTTGACAACTAAAATATAATTTATTGATAATCAGGTGATTAATTTATACCGTTATTTTGTTGAATGAAAAATAAATTTATTAAAAATGAAAAAAGCTCGTCAAAAGATATTTTGGCGAGCTTTTGAGTTTTAAAATAATTGGTTCTTTGACAATTTCTATATGTATAAAACTAACACCCAATGTTAATAGATACCAAAGAACCAAATTATTTTAAAACTCTTAAATAATAGTAACTATTAATTAAGCATTTTTCATTGTAACAATTCTTTGAGGTAAAGCAGCCTCGAAACCAGCAGCACCTAAAGCTTTTTTGATTTCTCCACGTAATCCCCAAAAAACATCCCAATAATCTTCAACAGTTGTAAATGGTAAAGCAACCATTTTTACAGAATTTTCACCTAATTCAGTTACATAAACTGAAGGTGCAGGTGTTTGTAATACTTTATCAGAACTATTTAATACACCCATTACGATTTCAGCAGCTTTGTCTGTATCTCCGTCATAACGAATTGCAAAAGGAATATCAGCTCTAATATTACCTTTTGAAGAATAGTTAGTTACCGTATTAGAAGCTAAAATATTATTAGGAACGATAACTGTTTTATTCTGAAAAGTTTCTAAGAACGTTACAAAAACAGAAATCTCTTTTACGAACCCTAAACCTTCACCACTTTCGATTAAATCACCTACTTTGAAAGGTCTAAATAATAAAATCATAACACCACCAGCTAAGTTTTGTAAACTTCCCTGTAATGCTAAACCAATTGCTAAACCTGCTGCACCTAATATGGCAATGAATGAAGTTGTTTCAATTCCAACCATTCCAGCTACGGTAATGAACAACATGGTATATAAACCAAATAAAATTAAAGTTCGGATAAAAGGACGTATAGTTTCATCTACATGACGATTACCTAACATCTTTTCAATTCCTCTCATAATCATACGAATAATCCAAGAACCGATAATTAAAGTTGCTAATGCTCCTAATACCTTTGGTCCCCAAGTAGCGATTAATCTTCCACCTTCCGAGGTCATTGATTGTAGTAATTCTTCCATTGTTTTGCGTTTTTTATTTATAAAGTTATTATAGTGACTATGAAATTTTATTATGTCACATGTTGAACTTTTTTTGTTAAAAAAGAAAACGTATTCGTTCATTTTTTAATAAGTAAAGTGTAGAATAGATTCTTTTGATTATTCATAAGTGATAAATGAGTTATCTTTGTGGGAAGATGTAGAACTTTTTTAAAGTTTTTTCTTGTTGTTGTATTATTAAATACTCTGCCTAATTTTCGGGAGAAAATATAAAAGAATCTAAAATGTTTATTCATGACAGTTAATGAAAAATATATGTATCGTGCGATACAATTGGCAAAAATAGGAATTGGGAATATTGCACCAAATCCTGCGGTCGGTGCTGTGATTGTTCATGAAAATAAAATAATTGGTGAAGGTTTTCATCAAAAATATGGAGAAGGACATGCGGAAGTGAATGCAGTAAAATCGGTTACTAAAGAAAACCTATCTCTATTATCGAAATCTACTATTTACGTTACTTTAGAGCCTTGTCATCATTACGGAAAAACGCCTCCTTGTGTAGATTTAATTTTAAAGCATAAATTTAAAAAAGTCGTTATTGGTTGTCAAGACCCAAATCCTAAAGTTGGCGGTCAAAGTATTCGTAAATTAAGAAAAAATGGAATTGAAGTTGAGGTTGGTATATTAGAAAAGGAATGTTATGAAACAGCAAAAAGATTCATGACTTTTCATATTAAGAAACGACCTTATGTTATATTGAAATTTGCCAAAAGTCAAGATGATTTCATTGGTAATCCGAAAGAACAAATCTGGATTACGGGTTCACAAACTAAACGTTTGGTACATAAATGGAGAAATGAAGAAGGAGCAATTTTAGTTGGTACGAATACAGCTGAAATTGATAATCCGACTTTGACAAATCGTCTTTGGTTTGGCAAAAACCCTATTCGAATCGTTATTGATAAAAATAGTCGCTTAAAAAATGATTTGAATATTTTTAATGCTGATGCTAAAACTATTCGAGTAAAAACGACAGATTTAAAAGAGATTTTATCACATTTGCACGTTGAAAAAATCAATTCATTGATTGTTGAAGGAGGAGCAAAAATCTTACAAGCTTTTATCAACGAAAATCTCTGGGATGAAGCAAGGATTTTTACGGGCGATAAATATCTAAAAACAGGAATTCAAGCACCAATTTTTGATTGGCAAAAAAGTCAATTAATTGAAAAAAGAACTATTGGAACAGATACTTTAGAAATATTTTCTAATAGATAATTTCCACTATCAACTACGTTTTAAAAAATGATTTATCTTATACTAAGTATATTATGTTCCACAGCTATTTCTTTAGTTTTTAAACTATTTAACCAGTTTAAAGAAGTCAAATTATTTCATGCTATTGTTGCAAACTATTGGGTTTGTGCAATACTTGGAATTGCTATTTTAGGAGAATCTCCAATTACAGAAACAACCGTTCAAGAGCCTTGGTTTGTTGGTGCTTTATTGTTGGGTATTTTCTTTATTTGCACATTTTATATTATTGGATTAACAGTTTCGGTTTTTGGTGCGGCAATTTCTGCGGTTACACAAAGAATGTCCTTAGTTATTCCAGTTTTGATTGCTTTTTTATACTACGGAGAAGCCGCTACAGTTTTTAAAATTATTGGAATTATCTTGGCTTTAGTTGCGGTTTATTTGACGAATTATAAATCAAAAGACGAAAAATCCTTGGCTAAAACAGCCGCTGAAAATAATTCTGTTTCTAAAAATCGATTATTATTTTTATTACCTGTAATTCTATTTTTAGTCAGTGGAATTGTGGAAGGATTTCTACAATATCTCCAACGTACTTATTTTGATACATCGAATGAAGCTCAATTACCATTTACCATTTTATTGTTTGGAACAGCAGGTGTAATGGGAACAATCGCTTTAATATTTCAATACTTTAAAAATAGAGAAACGATTAATTATCAAAGTATTATAGGTGGAATTGCTTTGGGAATTCCCAATTTAGGCTCGATATATTTTTTATTAAAAGTTTTAGGCGAAATGCAAGGCTCGGTTGTTTTTCCAATTAATAATGTTGCAGTTATCGTTTTGGTCGGAATTGTAGCTTACTTCTCATTCAAAGAAAAATTATCAAAAATTAATATCATCGGAATAGCTTTGGCTGTATTGTCGATTATTTTTATTGGGATTTTGGGATAACAATTTGTGAGATTCTGTTATGATTCAATATTAAAAAATGGACAAATTTCAACCTATTAGGTGATTTTTTTTGATAACAAAAAAATTCCTATTAGGTCGAAATTTAATAAAAATCTAAATCTAAAATATTAAAATTCCTTAATAAGTAGGAATATTATTCAACGCATTAATCGCATTTTCAATTTTCACATTTTTCTCAAATGTCGAAACCAAACGATTTAATTTAGTATCTAACTCTTCGATTTTTTTATCTACTTCATCAGGCTTTTTAGAAAGTGATTTACTTTTTTCAAGTATTATTTTAATTGATTTGTGATAATTTCTATAGCTTGAAATATATTCATTCGTCAATGCTTCCAATTCTTGTTTAATAAACTGAGCTTGATTAATTGCATAAAAAGGATAAGTCAATCGTTCATCACTCAAAGCTTGTGTATAATCCAAATTCGTTGGTGTCACTTGATATTCACCAATAACTTCTTCGATATTTTTTTCTAAATCTAATGGCGTATAATAAGTCGCAATAATTTGATGTAGTTCTAATCCCTTAAAATCTGCATCTGGATGAATCGTTTTAATTCGCTCTAAAGTATAATTAGTTTTTACAGTTCTTAATGCTTCCAAACGCATTTGTAAATTACCAACATTCGCATTGAAATTATCATTTGCACGAGCCAAACCGTCATAATGTAAGATAAATTTATCCATTTCTCTTTTGAAATTTTGATAATCTTCTACCGTAACATCATCTTCTTTCACGATTACGTTTGAGACCAAACCCAAAACGCCTTGAATCGCACTTAAGCCTGGAACTGTACTTGTAACGGTTGCCACAAAAGGGTCTTTGATAATATTTTGTGTAACAGAAATGAATTTTTTCACATTTTTACCATTAAATCGCTTATTGCCTTTGATGATTTCTTGTTCTAATAAACCCGTGATTTCTTCACTTAATGAAAAACCTAATTCCGTATTCGTCGGATTATTCAAATCACTCACATCGCTCAAATAATCAGATTGCGCTAAAGCAGCATCAATTGCATCAAAACTATTATTTGCATAACCAACAAAAACTGCAGTATTGACAATCTTTTCTTTTTGGGCTTCTAAACGAGATTTTTTAGTAAAAATATCATTATTCGTCAGGCGATTAACTTGTTCCAAATTAGAGTTTAAAGTGCTACTTAATTTATCTAAATTTCCTTGGATATTATCGACTTTTCCAACTTTTGCATTCAATCCAGAAATTGTTTCTTTGAGTTTTTGCATTTCATCAGTTGCGACTTCGTTTTGTTCAAACAACTCTATATAACGTTGGTACAATGTGGCGATAGAATCTGCTTCTTGTGCAAAAATATTTGTATAACTTGTTAATAAACAAATACTTACTAATATTACTTTTGTTTTCATTTTATATAAATTTCAATTATTAATCGGCTATTTTTAATTCGAATAAAAGCCATTTTCCAAACTCATTAATAAAATTATTTAATAATAATTTATTAGAAATCGGATTCAAGTACCAGTTTAATACTTGGTACATTTCTGCTTTTTTTTGAGGATAAAACTTAGAAAAATCTTGGTAGCAAATATATAAATCGGGTGAAAAATTTCCAACTCGTTCCATCACCAATTCAAAACCAGAACGTAGAATTACTTTCATTATTTGACTACAATTTTCTAATTCAAAATTATCTTTATTTATTTTTAAGAAATCATTTATATCTGTTTTTAACCAATATTTATGAAGCATCATTTCTTCATTTGGTTGATACGATTTTAATTGTTTGGAAATATTTTTTCCAGTTAATAATAAAGCTTGTGTTTTGATAATCATAGCTAAATTAGAATTCAAAAAGGCTTCATCGAAAGTCGCTAAATTCATTTCTAAACCATTAATAAAGGAATATTTATTATTAATAATTTGGAAAGTATTTGCCTCAAAATTAGCTTTTTGCCAACGAATTTTATTATCACTAAAAGCAGGTTTTACTAAAGCAAAAGTATCTAAATCTGAAATATTATCAACTGCTAAATTCCTCGGTACTGAACCACGAATGTAAACACTCACTAAATTTTCTCCCAATTCTTGATGGTAAGTTGTAGTGATAATTTCCAAAATCGGTAACCATTTTTTATCTATTTTTTCAATAGATAAATCATTAATAATAAAACCGTTTTTATCCTGAGGTAAATAATTACCAATTGCTCGGATTGGAATGGAAGTACTTTTCATTATCAATTATTAATTAGCCATTAATTGCTCCTCTTTTACCCAATTCAATCACTTCCAAATCCTTAATTTCTCCATCATCAATAGTAAATCGAATTATCGTTTTTATATGATGAAATCCGTGATTTCCACAAGCGCCAGGATTCATATGAAGTAAATCATATTTTTTATCAGGCATAACTTTCAAAATATGTGAATGTCCAGTAATAAATAAATCTGGTGTATCGAAGGGCATTTGTTCTCTAACTCGCTTACTGTAACGATTTGGATAACCACCAATATGCGTCATCCAAACTTTAACGCCTTCGCACTCAAAGCGCAAATCAAGCGGATAACGACGACGCATTTTTGCATCATCTATATTGCCATAAACCGCACGAAATGGTTTGAAAGCTTCCATTTTATCTGATAAATCTATTGAGCCAATATCTCCAGCATGCCATATTTCATCACATTCTTCAAAGTATTTTAAGACTTTATCGTCTAAAAAACTGTGCGTATCTGACATTAAACCTATTCTTTTCATAAGTAGAACGAGTTTTCTTACCCGTTTTTATTCCCTTTTACAAAAATTCACAAAGTGAATTTTTGTAAAAGGCTGATTGGTGAATTTTTAAAATATTCATGTTCTGCTAAGGCAAAACAAGTGTTTTTTTGATATTTATTGAGTTTATCTGTCAACCTGGAAGATTAATCATTTTCTTGTAGAAAATAAATAACCTTTCAGATTTAATTTGTATCAATAATTCTAAATCTTAAAGGCAATGATTTTTATTTAAAAACTTTGTCTTTAAGGTTGGTCAAAGTATAGTTTGTAAGCAGTATTGAATAACTAAACAAAATTAGCAGATAAGAAAAATTGTATTTTTCAACAAACTATTCAATCCTTTGTTAATACCCAAAATCAAAAGTATGAATTTTATCAAAATAACAATAATTGCAATTATTTCAATCGCCTTATTAACGAATTATAAAAATCTACCAATAGAAATGAAATCGAGTCAAACTGCCAAAAATGTAAAAGGAGAACCTTTAGAAACTTGTTGTACCAATCCAATGACAGGTTGGTTTAGAAACGGAAAATGTGAAACTGCGGCTAATGATTATGGAACTCATGTTGTTTGTGCAGAAATGACGGACGCTTTTTTGGACTTTACCAAGCTTTTGGGAAATGACCTTTCTACACCTCGACCAGAATTGAAATTTCCTGGTTTGAAAGCTGGAGATAAATGGTGTTTGTGTGCTTTGCGTTGGAAAGAAGCGCATCGTGCAGGTTTTGCACCGCCTGTAATCTTGGAAAGTACACATGAGAAGGCATTGGAGTTTATTAAATTAGAAGATTTAAAGTAGGTCGGGTTTTCTTACCCGACATTTTGCCTTTCGGCAAAATATTGAAGTAGTATTTTCTATAAATTCTCAAAGCGAATTTATAGAAAATGTCGGGTAAGAAAACCCGACCTACTCCAAACTTACCAATTCTCTCAAATCATCATTCGACATATCACCTAACCAACTTTCTCCAGTCGAAACGGCTAAATTTGCCAATTCTTTTTTTGATTGAATCAGTTTATTAATCTTTTCTTCGAATGTTTTTTCGGTAATAAATCGATGAACTTGTACATTCTGTTTTTGTCCAATTCTATATGCTCTATCCGTTGCTTGAGCTTCTACCGCTGGATTCCACCACAAATCGTAATGAATTACATTGGAAGCAGCGGTTAAATTCAAACCAGTTCCACCAGCTTTTAGAGAAATCAACATTGCTTTTACGTAGGGTTTTTCTTGAAAATTCTCGACCATAAAATCTCGATTTTTCCGACTTACGCCACCATGTAAAAATGGAACTTCTTCTCCTAATTCTTTTTCAATTAATTCTGCTAATAAATCACCCATTTGACGATATTGCGTAAAAATGATGACTTTTTGATTCGCATTAAAAATCTGACGAAGTAAATCCAATAACAATTCTGTTTTCCCAGATTCTTCTTTTTGAATCGTTTTTAATTTCAAATATTGCGATGGATGATTACAAATTTGTTTTAAAGCAGTTAATAATTTTAAAATCATACCACGACGTTCAATCGCCGATTTTTGCTCTACTTCTTCCATCATTTGGTCGACTACACTTTGATATAAAGCGGCTTGTTTTTTAGTCAAAGAGCAATATTGGTCGGTTTCAATTTTGTCTGGTAAATCTTGAATTATCGTTTTATCCGTTTTCAAACGACGCAAAATAAATGGCGAAGTAATCTTCCGAAAACGCTCCAAAGCATCTTTATCTCGGTCCAATTCAATCGGTCGAGCGAAAGTATCTTTGAATTTTTTTAGTCCGTATAAATATCCTTTATTAATAAAATCAAATAAACTCCAATATTCTGATAAGCGGTTTTCGACGGGAGTTCCCGTCATTGCAATTTTCACATTGGCTTTGAATTTTTTAATTGCTTTGGTTTGTCCAGTTTGAGGATTTTTGATGTTTTGCGCTTCATCTAAGATTAAAACTGCCCACTTCTTTTTAGATAAAGTTGCGGTTTCACTTCGTGCAATTCCGTAAGTCGTAAGAATCACATCATTGTCTTTTAGATTCAATTTTCGATTAGAACCATGATAAACTTGGACATTCAAATCCGAAGCAAACTTCTTAATTTCCTTTTCCCAATTCGTTAATAAAGTAGTTGGAAGAATGGCTAAAGCTTTTTGTTTTTTCAATAAACCTTCTTGCTTGAATTTCAATAAAGTTGTGATGACTTGTAGTGTTTTTCCTGAACCCATATCATCAGCAATCAATGAACCAAAGCCAATTTTCGAGTTTTTGTATAACCATTCATAACCTCTTTCTTGATACGGACGAAGAGTTGCCGCTAAATTTTTTGGTTGTGCAACCGAATCAACTTGTAATAAATTTTGTAATAATCCTTGTGCTTTTTTATCTAAAACAACTTTTGCACCGTTGTATTCTTCGGCTAATGCAGATTGTAAAACCTCTTGTGAACTGACTTTTGGTGGATTTTCTAATTTCTTCAAAAGCTGCTCCATTTCTTTACTATCTACGAGTACGAATTGGTCTTTTATTTTTACGATTCCAGTTAAACCATTTACCATCGTCTTGAATTCATCCGCAGAAACCATTTCATTTCCGATGGCTACTTTCCAATTGAAATTCAATAAACCATCTAAACTAATTCCAGAAGTTTGCCCAACTTCGCCTGACTCGTCTTCTGCCTTGATTTCCATAGAAATCTTCGGCATTGCTAATTTTTTCAAAGACTTTGGTAATAAAATATTAATACCAAAAAGCTGTAAAGCAGGTAAAATTTGTAATAAAATATCTGTGAATTCACTAAAACTATATAGCAAGGCAAAATCCTCCGTTCCTAATAATTTTTCTATATCAGGATAATGCTCTATTAGCAAAGCAATATCTTGTAAAGCACCAACTTTTATGGCTTCCAGTTCTTCTTTTTCAAAGAGTTCTTTGATAGAAATTAGCGGTTGCGTTTTGTCAATTTTGCTTTCGACAAATAATTCTACTTTGAAATTTCCGTCTGCTTCTTCGACCTTTATTAATGGAACATAATCTTTTTCGGTAATAAAAAACTTACTTAACCAAAGTTGAACTAAGCGAGGAATTTCCTTCGCATCAAAATCATTAAATGAAATATATTCTTGATAGAAAAAGAGTAATTCAACATCTTTTTCATAATATTTATCAGATTCCAAAAATGCATTAGTAATCAAGTGACGTATAAAAATACTGGTGAGAAGTGTCGTTTGTTCCCCCGTTTTACACATTTTAATCACTCGCTTTCCTTCCGAAATGAAATTAAAAACAACAGAACCTTCAGGCATTAATTGTTCTAATAATTGTTGAATCTTTTTTACCTCTTCGTAAATCAAAGCGGGTTGCCAACGGATTCCGTATCGCTTCTTAGTCGATTTGATTACTTGAGGAATATAAGCGGATTTTTGTAGTAGTTTTATAGCAAAATGATAGCAAGAATGTAATGCCATCATTGGTTGTGAATAGTTGGTCAATTGCCCAATTGGAGCCGTATCCAACCATTCTATTAAATAGATAATATCTTTAGTTTGGAAAATTTGTTCTTCATCAGAATAACAAATCATTTCCTTGAATTCCATTTCATCATTGAGTAGAATATTCAACTCATCTGTTCTATAAAAGAAGCTGAATTTCTCTATTTCCTCATCTTCTTCGGGTCGATATTTTGCATATTTTTTTGCAATATCAGTATATGTTTTTTCTAATAACCGTTTGAAATCTCCAGAATTATAAAAAGGAGGACGAGCAGCTAAGATGGAAAAAATCTTATCTTTTGCAAAAGGGATTTTAGTATAATCTATTTGGTCTAAAATTGGAATCGGATTAGGTATTTCATCCGCATATTCAACGAAGTCAACCCACAAATCTTCAACTTCTGAAATCTTATTTTGATGCTCGGAAGCAATTGTGAAATCTCTTCTTTCTAATTCTTCAAAAATATTTAATCCTCTTAATTTAAAAACCAAAAAAGGGTCTTTATCTATCTCATTTGCTACTAAATAAACGACGGCAGCTTCGTGTTTACAAGGTGTGGCATAATCAGGACAAGTACATTCAAAATCTAAATCATACCAATTTTTAGGAAATAATCGAATACCAATTTGCTTACAATATTCTGCCAGACTGGTCGGTAATTTTCGATTTAATAATTGCGATAAATAAATTGGATTATTAATGATTTGGTCAATAATCAGTTCTTTTTGGGTTTCATTAAGTTTTGGTAAAGTCAATTTCACTCGATAGGGTAGCGGTCGATTTCCTTGAACTTTTGCTTTAATAACTTCATTTCTCATTGAAATATCGTAGGCTTTTCCTGTGTTTGCATAGGTTCGTCCTCTTGGTAATCGATTTGAATTATCGATATTTGATAAAGCATTTAGCCATTCTTTTCCCCACCAAGTATTTCCGTAAGTTTTACGCATTTTATTTTATTGATATTGATGTGTTTTAATTGATTGTCTCTTCTTAGTTTGAAGTTTTATCAATTTTAAACACATTTTTAAGCTAAAAAAACTGGTCATTAAATAAACGGAAAAGATAAGGATTATCTTTGAAGTATTAAATATTAATTAGGAAGTATTTTGTTCGTTTTAACGAAAAAATAAATGGAATTTAATAATGAAATAATATTGAATAATAACGGAAGTAATCAATTTTGTAAATCACTTTCTTATTATTTAATTCAAGATAGAGAAGACTCCAGAACGGAAAAGTTTCAAAATTTTGAGTGTATACCGTCCAAACTTATTATCAATCTCGATACGTTTTTCTTTAAATTTAATCTAAGAGGAAGGAAATAAGACTTTTGAATATTGTGATTTGTAATTATTTCAAAATCACTTCGCCATCAATTTCCCAATTTCCATATTTATCGGATTTCCAATGATGATTCAATTTCATTTTTCCATTATTATCGACTAATTCTTGATGACTAAAATTCCAGACTTTGAAACCAACCAAATTATCCGCATTAATCAAAGACCAAACGTTTTGTAAAATATTTTGACGCTTTTTAATCGCTTCAATTACGTATTTTTCGATTCCATCAACAAAATTTCCAACTTGACCTTGGAAATAAGAAGAAAGTGAATTTTGAATATCACTAATATCAATTACTTTCGGGTCGAAAGCTTTCAATGCACCATTCATAGCATTTTGAACTTGTTCCAATAAAGCAATTCTACCTGCTTCTGCACCTTCACTACTTACATTATTTTCTTCCATTAAGATAGAAATAACGCCAGCCATTCCAGGAACAAATTGTTCGAAATAAGGAACTCTAACTGGAGTTAGAACAGTTTCCCAAATTCCAACAGCTTTCGGAATGCTTACCGAATTTTGTCTATGAATTGAGGTATTTAAATTCTTGTGACTACCTTTAGAAGAGTGAAAAATTCCTTTTCCATTAATTGTGAAATTTGGATTAATCTTGATTGCATCACCATCAACTCGAAAGAAAATATTCCATAAATAAGGTTCAGACATTCCCCAACGTTCACTCTTTCGATGTAAGGTTAATTTATCTAAACTTATTTTTAATTCTGCTGGTTGTAAGTGCTTTATCATGCTTTGTAATTGGTGAATATAATTTGTAAAATTGTATAACTCTATTTTTTACTTTAGGTTTGAAAAATAAGCTTTAAATTTAATTTATTTGAGGATTTCAACCGTTGTAGTTATCAAAAGAAAGTTTAATTTTTTTAAATTAATAATTATGAATAGAATCATTCTTCTTATAAGTCTATTTTTTATAATAATTAGCTGTAATCAGTCTATTGATACAAAAGGTGAAGCAGAAAATCAATCAATAGAAACAGTTGTTGCTGAAAGTGAAAACCAATATTTTATTAATAATAAATATGAAGTCATTCACACAATTGTATCTCTTTGTGATAATAAATATCAAGGAATCGTAAAAGTGCCAGAAGGAATTGGAAATGGACAAGATGCACGGAATAATTTATATTGGGGTTGTGCTTATGGTGTGAAAACTTACTTCAAAAACCAAGCAGAATGGACGATTATTGAAACTCAAAAAAATGTAAATGATACCATTTTAGAACGAGTTGTATTCCAACATCAAAATGAAAAAAATATCTTAGTCGCAGATGCTTATGATGGAGAATTTTTCAAATCAACTACAGATACTTATTTGAAAAGTTTATCCGGACAAATCGCTAAAACGATTACAATAAATGAAGATACGATTGGGATTTATGGTAATTCAGAATTAGTTGCTTTTGTTGGACATAACGGTTTGATGGAATTCAATTTACCAATCGAAAACTATAGTATAAAAGATAATCGACAGCGTTCAGCCATTATTTTGGCTTGTATTAGTCAATCCTATTTTCAACCTTATTTAGATAAGTTACAAGTTGAACCTCTTTTATTATCTACAGGTTTAATGAGTCCAGAAGCTTATACTTTGGAAGCAGCTTTTAACCAATATATTTTAAAATCAGCACAACCTAAAATTAGATTAGAAGCTGCGAAAGCCTATGATAAATTTCAAAAGTGCGGTGTGAATGCGGCTTTGGGCTTATTGGTGAATTAATCGTTTTGTTAATTAGAAATAGTTAAAAAGTATGAAAATAGAGAATAGTAACTCAAATGATATACCTACAATTTTTGAATTGTATAAAATTTCAACTGCTTATATGAAATCGAAAAATCAAGTTGCTTGGCCTGAGTTTTCTAATGAATTAGTGGTACATGAAATTAATGAAAAAAGACAATGGAAAATCGTTATTGATGGAGAAATTGCTTGTGTTTGGGCAACGACTAAGAATGATGAGTTGATATGGGGAAAAGATAATAGAGAACCTTCGATTTATATTCATAGAATTGCGGCGAACCCAAATTTTAGAGGACAAAATTTCGTAGCTAAAATAGTAATTTGGGCTAAAGAATATTGTATTAAACATGATTTGAGATTCATTAGATTAGATACTGTTGGACTTAATCAAGGATTGATAAAACATTACCAAAAACACGGATTTGAGTTTTTGGGTGCAAATAAACTTGAAAATACAAATGGACTTCCTGACCATTATACAAAAGGAGTCGTTTGTTTATTTCAGCAAGAAGTGAAGTAAGGAATTTGATGAGTTTTTATAGAAGAAATTTATAAGTAAATCAAAATTCCAAATTGTTTTAAACAAAATCATAACAGGCTGTTCCTAAAGGAACGCCTTTCTTTTTTATATCCTTTGCTATAAACAGATTGTCCTTACAGGACATTTTTGGTATATAAAATTGTTTGTTTTTTGACTTTCAGTTACTTGATATTCCGTAGGAATAACCTGTTTATAGAATAATTTATCGTTATAGTAAGGCGTTCTGTAGGAACAGCCTTTAATGATACTGTTTGCTATAAACAGTTTATTTCTTCATATTAAATGAAGATTGTTTCTTTAGAAATTAGCTATTTATTTCCCCAAATTTTTAACTTTCTTATTCACTACAAACCGACTTAATCCTAAGAATAAACCAATAATAATAATTGCTACGATATAGGTGAGCGTAGAAAAATTGTTTGTCATATCAAAACCTTGTTCGCCTGTCCAATCTATAAAAAAGTAACGAACCATAAATAAGGCGACGAAAGCTAAAGCGACAATAAGACCAAATAAAATCGTCAAATTTTTAATTAATATTTGACTAATTGTTTGATGTTGATGACCGATTTGTAATAATAATTTAATGTCTGCACTTGATTCCGCAATTACTAATTGAAAATTCAAAACGAAGATTAAAAAAGATAAAAGAACAATCACGATTCCGATGATAGAAACGATACCTAACAAAAGCTGTATCAATACTTTTAGTTGTTCTCCAATTACTTTTCCTCGACTAATTTCATAATTTTTATCACTTAAATAATCATTTAATTCTTGACTATATGGATTATCTGTTTCTAAAATTAAACGAGATGGTTTTTCGGCTAAACCGTTTCCAAACTCATTATTAGCATAATTTAAAAAACCTTGAGGTACTAAAACGGAATTAATTCTATCCGAAAAACCAGCGATTCGACCTTTATAACGGCGAGTTTTTCCTTTTCCTGTAATTGTTATGGTAAAGGAAACTTTCTTGATTGTACTTTGGGTAAATTGCGGAAAACCTTGACTTGGTGCAAAACCAAAATTATATAAAGCTAAATAATCTCTCGAAATAACCAATGGAATTTCTCTATCATTTGGCGACCAATTCCAACCGTTTGGCTTTACATCCATAAATATATCTGGAACAGCTTCCATGAACATTTCACTATAAAAACCCAATAATTGACTGGAAGCAGAAACTCTGAATTGATTGGATTGAAATTTTCCAACTTCTTGTATAAAGTTTTGATTTTCTAATTCTGAAATATCTTTTGAAGAAAAAGTTGATGCTCCACTAAAAGTATTCAAAAGGCTAACTTTTTTATTAACCATAATATAGCCATCTTCTCGACTATTTGCTGTTCCATTCATTAGATTTTGTAAATCTGAATAAAACTGAACCGACTGTAACAACAGCAATAAACCGATAAATGTACCGATTGCTGCCCCAAGAATTTGTCCTTTATTTTTTCCTTCCCAAAGTAATTGGTTAAGTAATTTTTTCATATTTTTTGTCTTTTCATTCGTTAATAAGGAACTAATGATTCGTTATTCCTCAATTACGAACAAATAAAAACTTTACACCTTTATATAAATAATAAAATACATAACCAACTGGTCCAGGTTTTACTTTTTCTACAAAATAAATGCTGACACTCGAATATTCAATTTTTTTGTCGTAGCTATTAATAACGCCTTGCATTCTTTCTATTTCTCCATTCAAGCGTTCCAACTCTTTTTCAACTGCTAAAATATCAGCAACTTCTGTCGCTTGTCCTAATAACTCTAAATAGCGTTTTCTTGCTTTTTCGGCATTTTCTAATCGCATATTAATATCCGCATAACTATCCGTTACATCTTCGCTATAAATATTCCGATTTTCAACTTCGCCATAAATAGCTACTTCGTTCATAAATTGCTCTAACTTAGCTGCGGGAATACGAACTTTTACATTTCCAAGATTGGAACTCACCATATAACCACCAAAAGCATCTGCTTTTTCGATGACTTGTTTTGTTTGTTCTTCTAATTTTTTGACTTTTATCGTCATAGAACTGGTGTAAGTAATTTTACGTTCTTCTTTAATAGCATT
>CAZEOC010000022.1:0-3427 GCA_964513525.1 uncultured Saprospiraceae bacterium
TTGAATAATGATTTCTTATTCAAGAATGTCTTTTGGTGAATAAACAGTTTTCTTGCCGTTTATTATAATTTCAAATAATTGTAATCGTTTAATATCGTCTTCTGTTCTTCTGCCATTATTTTCCACCAAATTGAAAGATGGAATTATCTTATAATAGCCTTTTTCAACAGTTTTGAAACTTGCTTCTTTTTCTGTTTTTTCTAATTTCTGCTTGGAAATAGCTAAAACTTCATCTGATTTGCTAATCCAAGGTTTATCACCGAAAATCCAAATATGATATTGATTCTCCATTCCATGCCAATGGAAAGCAGGAACATATTTTTTCCAACTTGTTGGTTCATTTTTCAACTTATTAAAAGCCGTTGATAAATGTTGAAATGATGGAAGTAGTTTTGCTGTAGCAGTATTTGTATTTACCGCTTTGCTAATTTGACTTAGTTTATTATCTATTTCACTAAATTCATAAGTCGTATATAACTCTAATGTCTTATTACGAATGATGATTAAAGGTTCTGCAGTCAAACTATCTTTTTGCATAGCAAAAATTGCTAATTTGAAATCAGTAATTGCACGATAATAAGCTTGAGTATTTTCCCAGTTTCCTGTTTTATCAGCTAATCTGCTCAAGGTTTCTTTATGCGCAGGACGAATAATATGATGTAAAGTGTCAGAATGTGCTTTAGAAGAAAAAGCAAAATAAAATGAGGGTAAATGAAGATTGAGTTCTCTCCGCTTTTTATCATAAATTTCTTCACCAGCACGCATCTCAGACATAGAACCAGTTTTCATATCCGAACCACCAATTAATATTTCCACAGGATCGCCAGGTGCATATTTATTCAAGAAAAATATGACCAACGAAATCGCAAAAAGTGTTGGAATGAAAATTAATATCCGTTTTAAAACGTACCTTAAAAGCATAATTTGGTTTGGTATCCTTAGATGATTCTAATGATTTATTTATACAGCAATAACAAAACCAAATCTAATGATAATTTTTGATTTTATACTTTAAATTCAACTTTTACAAAGCATACTTTAGATACACTTTACAATCAATTCACAAACTGTGCGTCAATCTTCACTTCAACATCGCCCCAGTGATAAGGAATTACTAAATTCCCTTGAACACGCCAAGTCCCATTTGTTTGTTGTTCTCCTTGAATACAACCTGAAGTTACTGCTCTAAATTCTGTTCCTGTACAAAAACAAATTCTTCTAAAATTAAGATTGATACTTTCTAATTCTGTATCAGAAACAGAAAAACTACTTTGAGTAGTTGGTAATTCAAAAACCAAGATATTCGTAAATTCATCATCTGAAATACTCGGACTTCCTTCTGTACTATTGACCATCTGAAAAGCAAGTCTGTCTCCAGTGATTATTCCTCTTAATTCATTTAAGTCAATAGTTGAATTTTCAAATAAATGAAAATTACATTCCCAATTATTAATACAATCATTTGTAATAACATCAGTTGCATTTGTATCTAAACAAGTGAAATTACAATTTTCACATGTTGGAATATCATTGAAATCATTATCGTTATTACAAGCGGAAAAAGTAATTAGTAATAAAAATAGGAAGTAGATTGAATTTTTCATTGTTGGTTTTTATTTTGATTGAGATTTGGTAACGAAGTAATGAAAACTAATGCTGCTTTTTAACGCTCAATCTTATCTCCATTCTCAGCTCTTAACCTTTGTCCGAAATGAACATACCAATGCAAATGTTTTGTTGTTTGGTAAGTGCCAACATTGGATGAAATTCGGCAACCACCGTAATTTTCTTCAAACGTTTTAGTAACAAATTGGATTGCTTCAAAAAAATCAGAATTCAACTTTTCTGAATTTGGATATTGGGAAAGAGATTCAATATGTAATTTCGGTATTATCACAACATGTTGTTCCCAATAAGGATTTGTATGATGAAAAGCCATTACTTCACTCGTTTCAAAGATGATTTTTACTTTGGTTTTTCCTGATATTACTTGATTACAATAAAAATCTGTCATGTTTTTAGTTTATTATTGAATATTTTGAAAGACCAATCTAATAAAAAATGAATTTTAAAATATTTAGCAACTTATTTTACATAATGATTAACGTTAAGAATAAAAATACATAAAGCTTACTCTTCTCCAACCACAACTCGCTCAAAACCAGGCGACCAGTATCCAGGTGACATTCCTACAGAGTAAACATTTTTGAATTGTTTGTTGATTGCAATGCACTTTTTTTCGGAGATTAAAAAGATATAAGGAATTTCTTCATGAATCATTCCATGTAAGATTTGGTATTGTTTTGCTCTTTTTTTAGGATTAATTTCTTGACTGATTTGCTCTACAATTGCATCACTTTTTTCATTACCAAAAGACACATAATTAGAACCCGTATTAATAGCGGAAGTATGCCAAATAGCCATTGGATTTGATAATTTTGGAGAAGAAATCCAGCCACCAATGTATAATTCGAAATTGTGTAATTTTAGTTTATCTAAGAGATTCGCTAATTCTATGTTCTCTATTGTAATATTGATACCAACTTTTTTAGCGGAAGCTTGTAAGATTTCGGCTGCTTTTTTACGGCGTTTATTTCCTGAGTTATAAGCAATTGTTAAGTTCAATTCTAATTTTATCGTATCTAAAGAATCCGTAATAAATGGTTTCTCCAATATATTGTTAGAATCCAAATCTTGCCAACCTGCAATTTTCAAAAGCGAATCTGCCATTGCGATATTAAACGCATAAGGTTGAATTGCTTTATTAGAAAATTCCTCTAAACTCGGATGTGTAAAACTCGTAACTTGTTCCGCAAAACCATAAGATGATTGTTGAATTAAGGATTCAATATCCATCAAATGTGCTAAAGCTTTTCTGGTTAAAGTATCTGATAATTTCGGTGAATTTAGATTGATTCCGATATAATCGTAAGAGAAATTTGGCGCTGTCAAAATATGATAATTTGCTCTGTATTTTGAATCCTCTGGAAACCAATATTTGGAAAAAGCATAAAAAGGAATATCGTTCATCACATCAACTTTACCTTTTTTTAGAGCAGAATAACCACTTAGTTGCTTTTTATAAATTTCAAAAACCAATTCTTTAGGAATCGCTTGAAACCATTGGTTGATTCCGATAATCTCATTTCCCCACCAAGTTTCTTTTTTTTCTAAAATCAATCGTTCGCCATCTGTCCAACTCGCTAAGCGATAAGGTCCAGAACCAATAACCGTTTCTTTTTGAAAAGTTGGACTATTGAAATTATCTGCAAACTTTTGTAAGTCAATATCAGCTACAAAACGCTCTGTTTGCAGTGTTAATTCATATAAATTGTAATTATCCAAAACACCATTAATATCATAAATCTGTTTTGGTAAAATATATAAATCTGTTAAAACGGTTTCTAATAGCATTGTTGGTTCTGTA
>CAZEOC010000022.1:3437-19389 GCA_964513525.1 uncultured Saprospiraceae bacterium
ATCAGATTTTAAATGTTGATTATCAGTCTGTGGACACTTAATTAATTTCAAAGAAAAAGCAACATCTTCTCCCGTAATTGGCGTTCCATCATTCCATTTTGCTTCGGCTCTAATTTCAAAACTAACTTCTACTTTTCCGTCTTTTTTCTGCTTGACTTTTGGTGCTTCTTTTGCTAAAACAGGAATAATTTTATTCGTTTCGAAATCAAAAGCGACTAACGTTTGAAAAAGGTGATTAAAAAGAACTAAAGCAGTTTTATCGGTTGCATTAAAAGGCGTTAATTGCTTCGGATCAGAGTCAACATATTGAGTGATGCAGTCAGAACATTCATAATCTGCTCGATTGCAACCTATTAAAACAAAAAATAATATGTAAAAACCAACTCTTTTAATCATTATTTAGAAATCTTCCTTTTTTTAATTTTAACTAAAATCATCGCAAAGGTACTAAACTTCTAACTTACAATGTCTTAAAAGAGATAAAAAAAGGGTAGCAATTTGCTACCCTTAATTATTTGTTGTGCTAATGAGAACAATTTTCTTAGCTATTTCTTTTGCATTTTTGTTAGTATTATACTTTTGTATAAATATGGTTTTTATTCAATTAATTTGCTTTTATTTATAGATAAAAGCGTTTTTTGTAGAAATGCCTTGAAAATCGACTGCAAGGTATATTTATTTTTTAATAAAAGCACATTTTTTTAATTTATTATTTTGCTAATTCGGTAGATAATTACGAATTAAAAATTTATACCATTATAATTTTGGAATTATTAAATAATGAAGAATAATAGTTTGTTTTAGTTGAATTGGTTTTAATAAAACCTTAGGGTCTAATAATAACTGAAGAGCCAAATCAAAAATTATTACTTTTGTAATTTAGGATGATAATGATAATTATTCATAATTAATATTTAAGCAGAATGACTTTAGAATGGTATGAATATCTACTATTATTTATTGGTGGTGGATTAGCAGGTGTAATTAATACTTTAGCTGGAAATGGTTCGACGATTACTTTGTCTTTATTAATGTTGTTTGGTTTACCAGCGGACATTTCAAATGGAACAAATCGAATTGGAATATTATTTCAAAGTATTATTGCGACTCGTGCATTTTCAAAATCAGAACGATTCAAACCATTAATAAAAAAAAGTTGGTGGATTGTAGCATTAGCAGTACCTGGCGGAATTGCAGGTGCTTTTTTTGCTGCCAATTTAGATAAAGATATTTTGAAAAGTGTCATTGGTGTTTTAATGGTGCTCATGTTTTTTATCATTTTGATTAAACCCAAACGCTGGTTAAGAGAAACGGATAGTTCACAAAATAGAAAGACGATTTTGAATTTTATTTTGTTTATCGGAATTGGATTCTATGCAGGGTTTATCCAAATGGGAATGGGATTATTTTTCTTGGCAATTATGATTTTGAGTGCAAAGTATAGTTTAGTCGATGCCAATATTTTGAAAATCATTGTGACTTTGGCAGTGACAATTCCAGTCTTAGGAATCTATTTGTACAATGGTCAAGTGAACTGGGAATATGGATTAGCTTTAGCGCCAGGACAAAGTTTAGGAGCGTGGTTTGCTGCTAAATTTGCGATAAATCATCCGAAAGCAAATGTATGGATTCATCGCTTATTAGTCGTAATGGTTTTGGTAGCAATTATTAAATTATTCTGGTGGTAGGTTTTTCAATAAACTGAAAAAATGATTGTATCATCTGTGATACAATCACTATAATTCAACTTTGGACATGTCCAAAAATATATATTGAATTCTAAAAAAGTAAGAAAGCTGTTCTACTTTGTCCAGATTCTTGTATTCAAATTCATATCTTCAATAACATCTAAACAAACCCAAATATCATCTAAAAATTTATGAATCGTACTTTCTTCCAAAAGGCTATTTTTTAAGTTTGGCTCTAAAAAATCTTGTTTTTTCCAGCTAATAGCAATATAAACGCAAGAATGTAAAAAAGCTAAATGAACCGTAGCATTAAATCGTTTTTTCAAGTATAAAATATTCTCCATCATATTTGGTGTCAAAATATATCTTGCTTCTACTTGATCCGTAGCATAAACATCAAAAGCCTTTTCAAATTCTGGACTTTCCATTTTAGCCAATTGTTTTCCTTGTTTTTTAGAACCTTTAAAAACTCGTCCAAACCAACCTTCTCCAGTTCTGTCAGGAACAACAATCGTATGTCCATGAAAGTGCTTATGAAAATCTGCAATCATGAAAAAACCTCTAAAAATAGTACTATAAGAACGATTTCCCTCACTATCAGTGCTTTCATCTTCTGCATGAATTTCCGAAAATTCAAAATCAGTTTTATCTAATTTTCCACTGATATAATCTTCACCAGTATATCGGTCCGGACTACTGAATAATTGACTGGCTCTAAATTGCCCTTCTGAAATATGCCCTTCGGGGGAATAATTAAAGGTATTATCAATCGCATTGATAATTTCACTGACAACTTCTGCTTTAAAAGCTTTTTTCAGTTTACTGGTTTTGTGATAATAAATTCCACCACAAATAATAATGGTTAGTACAACTAAAATGATTATCAAAACTGGTAATTCTGCTATTCGTTGCATTAGAAAAAAGCCAACAACTCCTAACAAACCAACAATTGTCAAACCAATAAAAAATATATTTTCACCTTGCCGACGAGTTTTCACTCGTTTGGCTTCCATAACCTCTAAAGTTGGATAAATATCTTGGTAAATTTTTGAAATTTCTTGCATCCGAATTTTTGTCTTTTGATAAAAAAGAAGAAGGGGTTTTCATAAATCATTAGATTTGATTTATAAAAGTGCATATAAATAAGACTACCAAGTACAGAGACTTAAAACAAATTATTAATATTCACATTTTCTCGTTCCATCGCTGTAATTTCAAAAGAATCTCGGCGACGTAAACCCATCATACTTGCAACAAGGTTTGTCGGAAACATTTCTACTTTATTATTATACTCATTGATTGCAGCATTGAATGTACGACGAGAAGCTGCGATTTGAGCTTCGACTTCATTCATAGAAGCCTGTAATTGCAAGAAGTTTTGATTTGCCTTAAGGTCAGGATAATTCTCAACAGCAATTTGCATTTGCCCCAAAGTAGACGATAATTGTCCTTCTGCTTGAAAACGTTCTGCTTGCGTTGCATTCGGGTTCATTGCTTGTCCTCTTAAAGCGGTAATTTTAGTTAATAATTCTCGTTCATGTGTCATGTATTGCTTCACGGAAGCGACTAAATTTGGAATCAAATCATATCGTTTTTTTAACATCACATCAATACTACTAAAAGCATTTTCGACTGTATTTTTCTTGGCGATTAAGCCATTATACATTCCAATTCCTATGATTAACAACAAAACGCCGATTCCTATAACAATATACATTATTTCCATTTTGATTTTTTAATTTAATTATTTTTTGATTATTCTGAATGATGATACGGTAAATTAGAGAATTTTGTTAGCATAAGCGACTTAACTTTCGATGAAATGAGATATTTAATCTATTGGTTAGTTTGAATTTAAGACGATTTTCTAAACAGAATATAATGAATTATAAAGTATGGAACTCATTTAGGAGTGTTTTGGGTAAGCAGAAGTAGCGCAACAAATACTATATTCTCACTTAAGAATCTATTATTAAAAACGGCTTTCGCCGAATGATTGCACTCACCGAACTTTTTTCAGACGAGGTTCTATCATTCTTGTAATATGATTAAAGCATGTTTAAGTTTTAGTTGAACTTACGGAGCGCTAATATGCTTTGACAAAATAGCTTGATTGGCAAAGCATATTAGCGTTTCGATATTTAGTAAATTCCCTAACTAAAACTGTTCTATTTCAGTTGCTTATTTTTTAGTGCTTTAGATAAATGCTTGGTGAGTGCAATTATTTGGCGAAAGCCATTTTATCCTAAAAAATCTTTAAAAGATTTTTAAATTTCCAACCTTTTCATATTTATAATTGATAAATTTGTTGCAACCATTAATAGAATACAAATACTAAAAAAAGATATTGAAAATGATAGATTTAAGAAACCCGAATTTGAAAACTTGGATAGAAACGCCTACAAATACAGACTTTCCCATACAAAATATACCTTTCGGGATTTTTACAAATATAGATAAAACGCCAAGAGTTTGTTCTCGTATCGGAGATACAATAGTTGATATTGGAGCATTAGGACGTTTTGGTTTTTTTAATGAAATAGATTTTGATGAATCAACTTTACTGAAAAACACCTTAAATGATTTTATTTCATTAGGAAAGAAAGTTACGAATGCGGTACGAGAAAGAGTCGGAGAATTATTGAGCGAAAGCTGTCGAGAATTACAAGATTATCCAACTGCAATTGATGTTTGTTTATTACCAATTGAAAAGGTAGAACTTTTATTACCCGTTCAAATTGGAGATTATACAGATTTCTACTCAAGCATTGAACATGCGACTAATGTTGGTACAATGTTTCGTGACCCTGAAAATGCTTTACTTCCAAACTGGAAGCATTTGCCTGTTGGTTATCATGGACGCTCTTCATCTATCATTGTTTCTGGTACACCGATTCATCGCCCAAAAGGACAAACAAAACCAAATGATGCAAAATCTCCAGTTTATGGACCAAGTCGATTATTGGATTTTGAATTGGAAACTGCTTTTATCATTGGAAAATCTAATGAGTTGGGCGAACCAGTTGATATTAATGAAGCAGAAGAACATATTTTCGGAATGGTTTTGTTTAATGATTGGTCGGCAAGAGATATTCAAAAATGGGAATATGTGCCTTTAGGACCATTTTTAGGAAAAAGTTTTGCTTCGTCAATTTCTCCTTGGATTGTAACTATGGAAGCATTAGCACCTTTTCGTTGCGAAAGTCCAAAACAAGACCCAAAGCCTTTGGCTTATTTGAATGCCGAACAGGATGGAAATTATGATATTAATTTGTCAGTAGAAATCAAACCAAAAAATGGTGAAGGTAAAGTTGTAAGTAATTCTAATTTCAAATATATGTATTGGTCAATGGCGCAACAATTAGCACATCATACGGTGAATGGCTGTAATATGAGAGTTGGAGATATGTGCGGTTCTGGTACAATTAGTGGCAAAACACCAGATTCTTATGGGTCGATGTTAGAAATTTCTTGGAGAGGAACAAAGCCAGTTCATATGCCTGATGGTTCTCAACGGAAATTTTTATTAGATGGCGATACTGTGATTATGAAAGGTTATTGCGAAAAAGATGGTTTGAGAATTGGTTTCGGTGAAGTGAGTACGGAAGTTTTACCTGCTAAATAAATAAGGTTGAATTATAGTTTCATTGATAAACGATTTGATTTTTAATTATTCGTTCTCAATTCTTAATTAATCATTATATTACACTTTTTCATATTTATAATAATCAAATAAAATGGTAAAATCTTTAAATATAGGAACATTCAATTTATTGAATTTGGTGAATCCAAATCATCGTTATTATGGAAAAAGAAATTATTCTGATGCTGATTTTGATAAAAAAGTAGCTTGGCAAGCTGCTCAAATTGATAAAATGCAAGCTGATATTATAGGTTTTCAAGAAGTATTTCATGGCGCAGCTTTGCGTAAAGTTGTGAATGCTTCAGAACATTTGAAAGATTGTCATTTGTTTTTGGCAGGTGAAAACGGAAAAAGTCCATCAGTAGCGATTGCTTCTCGTTTCCCTATTATTGAAACAGAAGTTTTTGAAGATATACCAGTTTTAGAAATAGAAAATAATGCGATTCCAATTTCAAAATTTTCCAAACCAATTCTGAAAGCGGTAATTCAGATTGATGAAACTAAAACAATAACTGTTTTCGTAGCACATTTGAAATCTAAACGACCAACTTTTACTGAAAATGCGGATAAGAATTCTCCGATAGAGCAGGGTAGAGCGTCTGTACGTTCCTTGGTACGCCGTTCTATTGAGGCTTGTGGTTTACGAGAAATATTGGTAAATCACGTTCAGAATAATGATAATCCGACGGTTGTTTTAGGAGATTTGAATGATGCAAGTTTAGCCGTTTCTACAAGAGTTATCTCTGGAGAACCGCCAAGAAGATATTTATCATTTGAAGATAAAAAACGAATTTGGGACGTTTTATTTTACCATGCTAAAGATATTCAAGCGAGGAAAAGTTATCATGATTTTTATTATTCACATATATATAATGGACATTATGAAGCTTTAGATCATATTATGGTTTCGCAAGAATTGGTAGACGAGAATCCAAATTCAATAGGAATTATTAGAAATGTGGCTTTATTCAATGATCATTTGATTGATGAAACTTTGAGTGAAGATAAAATCCCTGTTTGGAAATCAGATCATGGTCAAGTTGTAGCACATATTGAGTTTAAGATAAAGTAGAATAGGCATTAAAAAAACCCCTTAAGAAATATTCTTAAGGGGTTTTTTAATGATTGGAATTCAGAATTACTTCTGAGTCAATTTAAACTCAACACGACGATTCATTTGACGACCTGCAGGAGTTTTGTTATCAGCAATAGGTGAAGTTTCACCATAACCATTGTGTGTCATACTTGAAGCAGAAACACCTTTAGAAATTAAATAATCATAACAAGCTTTTGCACGATTTTGAGATAATCTCATATTACTTGCATCATTTCCAACATTATCAGTATGTCCTTCAATTGCGACATTGTAGTTAGGATATTTATTCAAAATACCAGCTACTTCATCCATAATTGCATAAGAAGATTTTTTGATAATATTCTTTCCAGTTTGAAACTGAATAGATTTTGTTGCAAAATTAATACGTTCGATTTCTTCTTTTTTAATAATAGGACAACCGGCTGCACTTGCAGAACCAGCAGTGTTTGGACATTTATCAAGATTATCAGAAATTCCGTCACCATCAGTATCAGGACAACCAGCAAATTGAGCTAATCCTTTTAATTTAGGACATTTATCCTCTGCATCCGCAACACCGTCACCATCAGCATCAACAATAGGACAACCAGCTAAAGCAGCAACACCAGCAGTATTTGGACATTTATCTACTAAGTTAAGTACACCATCATTATCATCATCTCCATCAGGACAACCTGCTAAAGCAGTTAAACCTTTTACTTCAGGACATTTATCTTCACTATCTTTTATGCCGTCACCGTCTGTATCAGGACAACCTTTGAATGCGATTAAACCTTTTACTTTTGGACATTCGTCTTTAGCATCTTCTACACCATCTTCATCAGAATCAGGACAACCAGCAAATTTCGCTAATCCTGCAACTTTTGGACAAGCATCTTTACTATCTTCAATTCCGTCACCATCTGTATCCGCAGCTTCTACTTTTATTGGTAATTCTTCTTCAATAACTTCTTCTTTAGCTTCTGGCTCACCGAATAAGAATTTTAATCCTGCAGAATAAACATAACTTTCTTCATTCATGAATCTATATTCCGCTTGTGTTTGCACCATTAAATTGTCCATTATTGCGAAGTCAATTCCTGCACCTAAAGGTAAATTAGCGATGAACTTATCACCATATGCTGGAAAGTAAGAAACACCTGCACCACCAATTACATAAGGTTGAATAAATGATGTTTTAGGAAAAATAAAACCATTTGCAAATTTAAATTTAACTGTAGCATCTAATCCTGCATATATTCTTTTGTTTTTCACAAAGCCATCAGCAATAACTCCTGGCACAGCAGCAGTTCCTAATCTAAAAGGCACTACTAAATCTAATGCATCTGTTAAGCTACGATTATAAGCAAAATCTACACCTTTGTTTAAGCCTTGTATGTCTAAACTATATCCATCAACTAAAGGTGTTTCGTAATCGACACCAATTAATTTGTATGTAATACTATTTTTAGAAAATTGTGCATTAACTGACATTGTAATCATCAATAATGCAAAAGTGATTGTAATAAATCTCATATCTGTTTGGTTTTGATTTAATAATTTAAGTATAAATTTATAGTAATAAACTTCATATCTTAACATATTAGAGTGAATATTTAAGAATGTTATTATTTTGTTAAGTAAACTTACAAAAAATTAACATAATGACGTTTTTATGCTACATAGTCACAATATTATATATATGAGTGAGAATGTATAATTAATCTTTTCTATATTCAACTAATATTATCGTTGTAAAACTAAAATATTAGTTATATATTTGTTGATGTTATTTATAATCATTAATTAGCAAAGATGAAATCAGGAAATTTATTGACAGAATTGGAATTGAAAGTAATGAATGTCCTTTGGAAAATTAAGAAGGGATTTGTAAAGGATATTTTGGATAATTGGGAAATTGAAGACGAAGATAAAAAGCCAGCTTATAATACGGTTTCTACAATTGTTCGTATATTGAAAGATAAGAAGGACTTTGTGGGACATGAAGCTTTTGGTCGTTCTCATCAGTATTTTCCTATTATATCTAAAACAGATTACCAAAAAGATTTTTTGGATAATGCAATAGATAATATTTTCGCTGGTTCTTTTTCTTCTTTAGTTTCAACCTTTGTTGATAAAAAAGATATTTCGGCAGCAGATTTGGAAAAATTAAAAGCTCTAATTGACGAAAAAACACGATAAATTTTCATTAAAAATATTAGTATTTCTAATATTTTTGATTCAAGGAAAAACTCGTCAGTAGTAATAATTCATATTTAATAGTTCATATTTCAAACTCTATGGAAATCGCAACTTATATAATATTTAGTTATTTATTATCCGCAGTTGGTTATGGAATCTATCATTTTGCTATTCGTAAAAGAAGTAATACGAAACAACAAAAATTGATTTTATATGCTGTTTTGGGGTTTAGTTTATTATTGCCATTAGGTTTTTTGAATTCTACGCCACTTTTCTTTACAGAGAAACCACATGAAGCCATCGAATTTCACGACGAACCTGTGCTTACAAAAGAATTATTATCCTGTTATATGCGACAGAAAGCGCAAGAAGGTTTTTGTCGTTGTGAAGAAGAACAACAATTAGATTTGGTTCAATTCGAAGAAAATAACTTTTACGAAACGGTTTTATCTTATCAATCAATTATTCAGTACATAACTATAGGAATTGCTGCTTTTGTATTCAGTCTTTTATTATTGAAATTATTTCAATTAGTTATAATAATTAGAACTTCTAAACAAGTTTCTCAATATATAAATGGGAAAGAGTATATTATTTTGAAAACACAAAAATATGATTTAGCAGCTTCTTTTCGTTTGTACAAATCGTATATTATTTGGAATCCTGAGTTGGATAAATTACCTCAAAAAGAGCAAGAAGCGATTTTACAACATGAAATTGGGCATCTAAATTATTTTGATACATTTGAGCAAATTGTATTGAATTGTATTCAAATGATATGGTTTTTAAATCCAATTTTTTATTTCTTAAAAAAGGAATTGCATTTGATTAATGAATTTATGGCAGATGCATTTGCTATAGATAAAATTAGAGACAAACGAACTTATGCGAACTTAATCTTAAATTTAAAAGCAACTCAACAAAAAGGATTTTTGCATCATTTAGCACAACATCCAATCGAAAAAAGGATTGTTAGATTATTGAGTCCGGAACCGAAAAAGAAAAACTTCACTTCTTTTATTGTCTTAATTGGTTTTCTAATGCTTACGATTAGTTGGTCAGCAGCACCAATTATTAATCAACAGAGTACACAATTTGAAGAATATTGTCATCTTCAAAAAGAAAATGAAACTACTGGAAAAGCTGTTTTCTGTAAGAATTGTCTGTTTGAGGATTTAAATTAATTATCGCTGAAACATTAGTAAATTTAATTTTAGAATAGGGGAAATCATAAAAAAAAGGCTACCAACAATTGGTAGCCTTTTTGAAATTAAAGAGTATTAAGATGTTTTTATTAGATTAATAGGTCTTTAAAATTAATGTTTAAACTAAAAGGATTATTTCTTAAATGATAAATCAAATATGCAGACAATATTCACATAATACAACCCATAATGAGTGAATAGCCCTTTTCGAGAGAATAGGGGATATGGGTGAGGGAAGCAACTTATTCGACATAAAAAAAGCGCGTGATAAAGAATTTATCAAGCGCTTTTCAATATTTTTAATACCAAAAATCTATATTAAGAATTGGTTATATTTATTCATTCTCATAAACCTTTGCTTCAATTAGAAGAGAAACATGTTCTGGTTGAGAATTTCCTAATACAGTTACAAACTCGGTGTTGTCACCAACTTTTCCAATTGAATTGAAACGTACCGTAATTACACCTTTTCCTCCAGGAGGAATTGATTGTTTAGGATAATCGGCAATTGTACAACCACAAGAACCTTCTACTTCTTGTATTTTATAAGGAACATCTCCTATATTTTCAAAATTAAAATCGTGTGTTACAAATTCTCCTTCACGGATTTTTCCAAAATCAAAAGAAGATTCTATCCAATAAATATCAGCAACTCCTTTCTTTTTTAATCTTGATCCAGCTTTACTTTCTATGTATCTTAAAAGGTAAGCTTTAGCGGTATCATTTAAATGATCTAAAACCCAGCTCAATTCCTCTTCTGCTGTAAATTTTTGTTGAGATTTAGCAACGATAATGATTTCACGTTTTTCATCATCTTCTAATAAAGACATGATGTTTATGATTTCAGCATCAATGGTATCGTTTGTTTGTCCGAAAGTAATGCTTGAAATTAAGGTGAAAAGTGCTACAGTAATAATACTTTTAATGGTGTTCATGATAAAGTGTTTTTTATCAAATTGTTATAAATAAAAAAGAATTAAATTAAAATCATATCAAAGATAAGGCATTTTTGCAATAAACATTATATTTAATATGCTACACCTTTCAGACTAATTCAAAAGTAAGTTGTCACAATTTGAAAAAAACAAGAAAAATTGAGTTTGAAACCTTCTTCTATTGTACATAATATGCGAACCGTATAATTATTTTCATTTCAACGATTTGCACTATTTCATATGAAAATAAAAAAGCTTGATTTACTAATTTACTTGAACTTGACAAGTAAAGTCTTAAATGTTTCTTTGATTTTTTGAAATGACTAATTTATTAGGTGGAAACTCAAATAAATCCTTATTCAAAATGAATTTTACTAATACAAAAAGGTTATCCAATCGGATAACCTTTTTGTATTAAAAAATAAATATAATATTGCGTTTAAACTTCGGTTGATTTACGGTGCAGGTTTTTCACTATCATTTAATAAATCCCAATAATCTAAATTCTCCTCTGCTTGTTGACTTTTACGATTCAATTCTTCCAATAAGTCCTCAGCTTCTACTTCATGAGAATCTACTTCCTCATAAGTGATATATTCTCCAATTTCTGGTTCTTCTTGTTCTTTTTTGAGTTTATCAACTTTTCGATATAGTAGCGCTTGAACGAATAAAAATGCAGCTACAACTGGATAAAAAATAGCACTTAATGCACCTGCGCCAATTCCTAAAAGTGGACTTCTTTTAAATAATTTCCCAATATTTTTGAAATAACCAAGAATCACTTTATAATTAATAATAGCAGTTGCAATAATTAGAAAAGGTGCTGCAAAGTATAATAATTTCAAAAAGGCTTTTGCGACTACATAAATTAGAACCATTACTAAAGCCATTACTATTAAACTTTGCCAACCTTTGAATTGTACAAAACTTCCTTTATTACTCATTTTAATATCTATATTTTTTCTTAAATATTCAATCAGATATTTGAAAAATGACTACTTGAATATTTATTTTTAATTATCAAATTTTGTTTGAATAGTAATAATACAACTAAATTTACAGAAAGGTTATCAACTTGCCAAAGGATTAGACAAGTAAACTGGGTATTTAGATGAAATATGGAATCAACGACAAACATCATAGATTTAGAAAAAAGAATTGCAAGACTTGAAGCGGAAAATGCACAGCTTCGAGCGGAGAATAGTTTGCTGAAATCTAAATTAACACCTAAGCGAAAAAAGATTAAATTAGACCATCTGAATAAAGCCGACTTAGAAAGTCAATGGTGGGAATTATCGGATGATTGGAAACGTGCTTTTCAACATGCTTTTTTAAGGAAAGGTGAAAATGTTTTTCTGCCTTCTGAGAATGATTTAAGAGCTTTATTTAGTACGGAAAAATTGGAAGTAGTCGGAAATGGAATTTTACTTTTTGGCTTAGAGCAATTAAGTTTTAAATTAACAGACTTGTCAGGTTTACAGCATTTTGCAGCATTAAAAGAATTGAATATTGCAGGAAACGCATTTAAGAATCTAAAAGGAATTGAACATTTAAAGCAATTAGAATTATTAAACCTTACGGCAAATAAGTTGACAACTTTGCGTGGAATTAGGCATTTGAAAAAATTAAAAAACTTATTTATTAGAGATAATAAAATTACGATGCTTTCTGAAATACAACATTTAACTAATTTAGTGATTTTAGATTGTTTGAATAATAAGAAACTAAAATCTATTGGTAGATTAAGTAATAGTGAAGTACTTCAAGAATTATATATTCAAGATTATAAAGCCATAATACAAGAAGAAATAGAATTATTACAACAAAAATTACCTGATTTAAAAGTGATTAGAATATAAGATATAAGGAAAACAAACCTTTAACTAAAAAATTAGTTGAATATGTCAAATGTAGTTCTTACATTTGTTGTATCAAATAAATTAAGTGAATTTTAGAATAATAAAAATACAATATTAAACTGTTTGGCAGAAAAGACAAAGACGATTATTATTTTCAATAAAAGTCCAAAATCTAATTAATACAAAAGTGAAATAGTCTAATATTCAAATATAACAAGATGACTTTATTAACATTATTATTGTACATTTTAATTGCTGCTTTCATATTAATGGGAATTCAGGTTTTGGTATTAAAAATCGAAACGAAGAATTATATATTATCCTTTTTACAACATTTCGTTGGTGCTTTGTTTATTTTTTCAGGAGCAGTAAAAGCAATTGACCCTTTGGGAACAGCTTATAAGATGGAGCAATATTTTGCACAATTTGAAATGACTTTTGCAGAAACTGCTTTTAGTTTTTTAGCACCAATTTTTCCACTTTTATCAAGTGCAGCTGTTGCCTTTTCGGTAATTATGATTGTATTTGAGATTGTACTTGGAGTTGCATTAATTATTGGTAGCAAACCCAAAAGAACTGCTTGGGCATATTTCATTTTAGTCATTTTCTTCACGATTTTGACAGGGTTCACTTTCACAACTGGATACGTTCCACAAAGTGCTAACTATTTTGCCTTTTCTGAATGGGGAGCATTTAGTGAAGCGAATATGCGAGTGACGGATTGTGGTTGTTTTGGAGATTTCCTAAAATTAGAACCTTTTGTATCTTTCATGAAAGATATTTTCTTATTAATTCCTGGCTTTTTCTTCATCATAGCGGCTAAAAAATCACACGAATGGTTTTCTAAAAGTACTCGAACGTATGCAGTTTGGGGAACTTTAGTAGCAGTAACACTTTTCTGTTTGTATAATTTTGTTTACGATTTACCAATTGTTGATTTTAGACCTTTTGCAGAAGGAACAGATGTTCGTACAGAAAAAGAGAGACAAGTAAGAGCCGTAGCAGATGCACCAATTTTCTTTATATACAGAAATCCAAATGATACGACGGAAACGCAACAATTTACAGATACAGAATTAGATAAAATTCCAGAAGGTTGGGAATATTACGATAGAATTCAAGATGAAATCGAGACAAATAAAATCTTTGATTTTGTTAATATTCAAGGGAAAACAATCGAAAAGACAACTTACTTGTATTATGATGATGGTTCAGGCGAAATGCCAATCGAATTATCACCAGAAGATACTTTGAATGGAATGGTTGAAGAAGGTTGGGTTTTAGTCAATAGTGAAACTTCTGAGAATATCGCGGATAAAGATGTTTCTAATGACATCTTAAATAATGAGAACGCACACTTTATGATTGTTTGTAATGATTTAAAGAAAACAAACAAAACTGCTTTCGCAGAAAAAGTAGCAGAATTAGCAAAAGGTGCAGAAGCAAATGGAATGGATATTTATGCTGTTGTTGGAAAAGCAGGAACAGAAGAAATTAACGAATTCAAAAAAGCTTTAGGCGTTGATTTTCCTTTCTACGAAACAGATGATATTTTATTAAAAACAATTATTCGTTCAAACCCTGGAGTTGTACTTTGGAATGACGGAAAAATCATTAAGAAATGGCACCATCGTCATTTGCCTGATATGGAAACAATTGAAACAGATTTTTTAAAATAGAATTAATTTCATTCAATTTTGAATCAAAGCCTTATAGATTATTTTATCTATAAGGCTTTTTCTTTACCTTTAATATCTGAATAAGAACAAGTTGTAATTGCGACTTATTCTTATTCAAAACTGCCTTTTATCATAATATATTAACGGAACAAATTTTTTAGTATTTACTAACTAATGTTACGTATTACTGGGAGTAATAGAACAAATTTGAGTAGTTATTCAAAAGGTTTTATTATTCAAACTTATCAAGCTTTAGACCTGATAGGGAAGGAGTTCTATTTTCTTTGAGCAAGAAAGTAAAACTTTTCTTATCAGATTTAAGTTTTATATCCATAATACATCATTATATGAGTTAGTAAGTACTAAAGCGTTTATTTAGTTAATGAATTGAATTTTTTATCAATGAAGAATTTATTATTTATTACAGCACTTGTTTTAATTACAATTAGTACAATCAATGCCCAAACTACCTTAGAAGAGTACAATTATATTTCAAAAGGTTACCGTTTCACATTCGATAATGATTTGGATATCAAAGAAGGCTATTTGATGAAGCCACTCAATAAATTTCAATATAACAATACTACAATCCATATTTCTGGCTTATTTCGTAAAATAGATGGAGATTTAGCGGGATATTTATTTGAGCTTAGCGATGGTATTTTTAAAAAAGATATTTGTGTGCCAACCGAAACTTCAGATTCTATCGTTTGGCGAAAATATGAAATTGAATTACAAAGCCTACCAGTTCCAATATTACGTCATCACTCGATTTGTCTTTCTAAGTTTTTATCTCAAAAGCCGGATAATCTAATTGTTATCGCAGCGCCAACAGACTCTTTGACAAATGCAGCCTTAAATGAAGAAGAAGGAACTGGCGGAATTATTATTCCAAAGACTGGAAATCCTTTATTACCAAGTAATATTACAGGAATTACCTATCATACAGTTCGGTTCACGCCAGAAACACCAAAGACTGGGAAAGTCATCAGAGGAAGTGTTAGATTAGAAATCTGCGTTAATAAAGAAGGGGAAATAATTGATAGCAAAATTTTAAATCAAGGAACGAGTATTAAAGATGTTGATATTTTAGAGTTGGTAGTTGCTAATGTTCATAAATATAAATTTTCAATGAATGTATATGCACCTGAAAAAGATTGTGGCTATTTGACCTATACTTTTGCAGAAGAATAAGATTGGTGTTTTAATCCTTACATACTAATAAAAATGGCTTTCGCCAATAATAGCGCTCACCGACCGATGAGCTAAAGTTGTATGAATTAAGAATAGAATTAGAAAGAGTTCAGCCTTTGACATCATAATATTTCCGAACGCTAATATGCTTATAATTCATAGCTTTTATAAAGGACTACGAATTAACACAGTGTGTGAAAACTAACTTAATGCTCGAGCATTCGGCTTGATTCAGTTTCGACTTATTAGGTGATTTTTTTATAAAAAATTTCCTATTAAGTCAAAGTTCTTACTATTTAAATAGGTGAATAAATTTGAAACCTATTAGGTGAAAATTATCAAAAGTAATTTTTCCCTATTAGGTTGAGCTTCTAAAACATTAACATTATTCACTTATTATCTACCTGAAGAAGTCGTGAAAATTATCATTAATTCCAATTCATAATTCATAATTATTTCTACTTTTGTAGGA
>CAZEOC010000023.1:0-19372 GCA_964513525.1 uncultured Saprospiraceae bacterium
ACTTCAGCAATTCCTTGAGGGTCTAAACCATTAGTAGGTTCATCAAAAATTAAAACATCAGGATTGCCAACCAAAGCGGCAGCAATTGCTAAACGCTGTTTCATGCCTAAAGAATAATTTTTGAATGGATGCGTTCGGCGATGATATAAATTGACTAATTCCAACAGTTCTTGATACGGAACATCTTTTGCTTTTTTAATGTGTGCAACGATTTCTAAGTTTTTCATTGCATTCATATATGGATAGAAATTCGGCGTTTCTAATAATGTTCCAATTCTTTTTCGAGCGTCACTATCTTTACTTTCTCCTGCAAACCAATTGAAACTCCCACCATCGGCTTTAATGATTCCTAAAATCATTCCTAAAGTCGTTGTCTTTCCACTTCCATTTGGACCTAATAAACCGTAGATTTCTCCTGAATTTATAGTTAATGAAAGCTGATTAACAGCAGTTATAGAGCCATAATTTTTAGTAAGATTATTAATTTGTAAGACGTTCATAAAGAAGTATTTATATGAAAAAAAGGAATAAGAAATTGATATGTCAATTTCTTATTCCTTCCAAATTTAATATAAATGAATGATAAATTGTAGATTTATTTCAATCTAAATAGTTTTCTTCTTCTTCTTTGTTTACAATCGAAATCACCAACGACTTTTTTTATCATTGTAAGGATAACAATATTATTTTTGATTTTTGCTAATTCAACTTCTTCACAAGTGATTCCAACGTTTTGATTGATTAATGCTCTAACGATTTCTTTATTTTGCAATTCAATTGCTAATCCTAAAGCTGATAATCCATTTCTGTTGTAAGTATTTGGATTTGCACCATGATTCAATAATTGATGCACTAAAATCAAACTTTCTTGTTCAATTGCTTGAATTAATAAAGGGTTTTCTCCTTTTACTTCAGTTTGAATATCAATTCCACTTGTGATTAATTTTGTTGCGATTACTGTATTTTCTGCCTGTAATGCTTGATAAATCGGAGGTAATTCTCCTTCATTATCAAAAGGCTGTTTTTTCCAATCTGAATTGTTCTTCATAATCACTTCAACTACTTTAGAATGATTATTGGAAATTGCTTTTTTTAATAATTCGTCAGGTGATTTTAAACCATAAGAAAGTGCGAAATCCAAAGTTCGTGGCTGATTTATTAATTTATCAATCGAATAATATTTTGTAATCAGTAAATCTTTTTCTTTGGTATATTCTACAACTAATTGTATCAATCGTTCCTTTTGTTTTTTAATAGCACAAACTAAAGGTAATTTTGATTTATCATAATTCTCAATAAAAGGTTCAGCGCCATTTTTCAATAATAATTCTAAAATATCACTAACTTCTTCCTCAATAGATAAACCTAAAAGTGTCTCTTTTGCATGGTTTCGAGTAATAATATTAAGACTTGCACCTTGACGAATAAACTTTTTAACTAACTTTTTTTGATTATTCTTTACTGCATAAAAAATTGGCGTCCAATCGTTAGAACTTCCAGCATTGATATAAGCACCATATTTCAAAAGTAAATCAATCGCTTCTTCATTTTCGTTTTCTACAGCATGAATTAATAATGTTTTTGATTCATAATTGCCAGTTTTATCAGTTGAAGCAAATGATTGATTAATATCTAAACCTTTAATAATTAGTTCTTCGAGTACTGGTAAATCTTGAAATAGTCGATTCGCCTGTAATTCTGTTATTTCTTTTTTACTAAAGTTGGGTACTAAATTCAGATATTCCTGAAATCTATTTTTGTCCCACATACCACAATCTAAATCTATAGTCATTGGGTCAGCACCTAATTGTATCGCAGTTTTTGTTAATTGAATATTTTGTGGACAACCAAGACTGATTTTATTTAATCTTGCACCATAGTCGTTTAATGCAAGTAACATCTTTTTGCGATTATCATGTAATGCTAATTCTGCGGGTAACAAACCATTTTCTAATGATTCATTAAAGTTGATTCCATTAATAAATAAGAAACGTAGTAAACTATAATCTTCTCGACTAATCGCAATATACAATGGAGAAACAGCTTTTGATTCTACCATAATATTTTGATTGTTACTACTATTGATAGAATATTCTGAAACTTGTGTATCATAAAATGAAACGATAGTTTTATTCATAGATACAAACTCTGTTTTTTGATTAACAGGACATTTGCAGTCTAAAGTACCGCCTCCATCAATATATGATTTAATCTGTGTATAGTTTGCAGGAACTGCGATTATAGCTTTACAAATAGAAGCTGAATGTTGTGATTCTGCTTTTATAGAATTTGAAATCAATATTAAGCTGAAAACCAAAAATCCAGCTATTTTATATGTAACTTTCATATGGCTTTCTTTTTAATTAATTATTTAAGTAACTCAAGAATAGAATTATTCAATAATTAATTTTAATGTAGAATAATGAAACATAATAAAATTGCGTTGTTAATTCATTCTATCCAAATACTATTCCATACAAAGAATAATTGCTAAATAAATATATAAATTTTATTATTATGTTAATATCGAGTAGAAATTTCTTACACAATAGTCTCAAATTCATCAAATGTATCGGAAATTAACCTATCATAAGCTTGATGATTGATTTTCATCATTGCTTGGAATTGTAATTCTACAGCTTGTATAAATGGCTCGTCAATGATTCTTCTGACATCTTTTATATTGTTTATTGCGTCACCAATTCTAAACTTATAGGTTTGTTCAAAATTTCCAACTTCAAATTTTACTGGAAATCTACTACTTGTTTGAAAAATGGTTATTTTTAAAGTCTTGTGTGGTATATCTCCTACAACTCTCATGTTTTGTTACTCTTTTAAAACGTGTTATAATAAATTAATTTTAGTCTAAACTGTAACATTAATTTTTCGGAAAAGTTAAGGTAAACTTAGATCCTTCATTAACAACGGATTCTAATTTAATCGTACCACTATGTAGTTCAATAATTTTTTTACAAGTTGCTAAGCCAATTCCTGAACCAGCCTTACTATCGTTAAATCGTTGGAATAATTTGAAAGCAGACTCTTGGTTTTTTTGATCAATTCCAACACCATTGTCTTGTATTGTTACTACAACTGAATTATCATATTCAACACTATGAATGTTTATTTCTGGAACTAAATCAGCTTGTTTGTATTTGATTGCATTACCGATTAAATTTTGAAACACTTGTATAATAAGTGATTCTTGACCTTTTATATGTGGTAATTTATCATGTATGATTATCTGTGCGTCGCTTTCATTAATTAAAAATTGTAAGTCTTTTCTTACAGCAGAAATAACATTTTGCAAATCAAAATTAGTAGTGTTATCAATCACAATATCTTGGGTTGCATAAGCCAACATATCGTTAAGCATTGTATTCATTCGCTTAGCAGCATCAGAAATATATTCAATATATTCTTTACTGGACTCGTCTAATTGTTTATTTTTCCTTTTTAATAATTGAGCGAAGCTACCCATCATTCTAAGTGGTTCTTTCAAATCATGTGATGCCATTCGAGTGAAGGATTCTAAATCTTGGTTGGCAGCTTTTAGGTGATTTTGTGCATTTCTTAGTTCTTCATTTTGCTTGTTGATTTCAAAATTCGTTTTTAATAGATTTATGTTAGCATTCCGTTTGTTATAAATGTAAACGAAGCCAAATATTGAAAATACAGAAAATGTAAAAATAATTGATGCAAATAGAAAACGACTATTCTCTCTTGTTACTTCATTTTTAGCTATTGCTAATTCCTGATTTAATATCGTTTTTTCTTGTTGCTCAAATTTAAATTTATTTGTTAATTCATCAATGGTTCTTCTATTAGATTGAGAAAATAAACTATCCTTTAGAATTTGTTCTTTCTTAGAAAAACGCAATGCATTTTTATAATCTTTTTTTGATTGATATGCTTCGGAAAGTAATTGACAAGCTACTTGTTGCTGCGAAACATCGTCTAATTCTATTGATAAATTCAATGTTTTTTTTGCAGTCTGTATTACTTTTGAATATTTGTTTTGAGCTAAAAATATTTTGCTTTGTAATATTTTTGCAGATAATTCAATCTCTTTATTATCAATATTTTTATTTAGTTCAATTCCTTCATTTACATTAGTTAATGCTTGATTATAACCTTTTAATTCTAAATAAACATCACCAATATTGATTAAAGAAGAGGCGATACCTTTAGTATCATTAATATTTTTTCGAGTTTCTAAAGCAGATTGATGTGTTGCTAATGCTTTGGAATAATTTTTTTGAGCTGAATATATATTACCAATATTATTTAGAACCAATGATATACTTCTATTATCGTTTGTTTTTTTATATATGTACAATGCTTTTTTATAATATGTTAAAGCTTTGTCATAATCTAATTGTTCTTTATATAGTATGCCTACATTTCCTAATATTAAAGCTTGATCTCTATCTAAATCTTTATCCTTTATAAGGTCTAAAACCTCGAAATAGCTTTCTAAAGCATCACCATGTCTTCCTTGCTTACGATAAATATTAGCAATATTATTAGTTGCTAAAGCGTAAAGGTGATAATTTTTTAAACTTTTAGAAATATTTTTTGCAGAATCAAGAACTGTTATAGCTTTGGAATAATTCCCTTTTGATTTATAGATAGTTCCTTCTAAAAGTAGGGCAGAAGTCAATGTAGATTTCCCTTCATTATTATCTGTTAAGTTCTTTTTTACATTGTTAATATTAATTAAAGCATCTCTATAATTACTTTGATAATAATCAACAACAGCTAATCGTACATAAGATTTATGTATTCCAGTTTGGAAATTTAATGCTTTAGATGTTAAAAGAGCTTTTTGACCAAAAAGCTTCGCAGAATCTGATTTATTAGAACTTAATTTTTTTGTTAAATCAAGAAGTTTATTTACAGTGTTCGTATCATAATTTCCTATAGATGAGCGTAATAGGCTATCATTAGGATGATTATGTGCCGAATTTGTATTGATAAAATACAAATTACAAATAATGAAAAAAATCGAAATGTAATACTTACTATTCATGAAAATAGATGTGACACAAAAACAATTTTACTCTCTTTGGAATAAAATTATTATTGAAGTAGTTTTTATAATATCAGGCAGATAATTTGAATTAACGAATAGTTAATTCAAGGAGGAATAATTAATTATTGGAATTCTACAAATTGGAAATGTTTATCTAACCTTCGGTGAAACATTTCAAAGATACTTAATCTTAAGTAATAATAGGGTTAACAATCGGTCTAAATTTTAAGAAAATATTTGTACCATGATTCAATTTAGAGTCTATCCAAATATCTCCTTGTAAGGTATCCATAATTTTTTTACAGATTGCTAAACCAATACCATCACCTTTATAATCTTTCTTTGCATGAACTCGTTCAAATATTTTAAATATTCGCTCATGATTATCAGGTGCAATACCTATGCCATTATCTCTAATTGAAATAATTAAATCTTCATCTTCTTCTTGAGTAGATATTTCGATACTTGGTTCTTGGGATTTATTGAATTTTATTGCATTATCAATTAGGTGAAATAATAATAATTCAATTAGTTTTTTATCATTATAAATGATTGGTAAAGTAGTTAATGATACATTAACTTTTGAATTATTAATACTTGATTCAAACTGAGTTAAAACATTTTTGACACAGTTATTCAAATCTACTTTATGGGTTTGGGCTTCAATCCCTACAATTGCATATTTTATTAAATTATCAACTTTATCGCTTAGATTATTAGAAGAATGAGTAATGAAATTTAAATACTCTAAACCTTTTTTATCCAATTCTTGAGCATATCGATTTGTCAATATATTCCCAAAACTATTCATTAATCTGAGCGGTTCTTTAACCTCTAAAGCAGCTCTATGTACGAAATGTTTTAATTCTTCATTTCGATTTTTCAAGATTTCAATTTCTTTAGTTCGCCATCTTTCTTTGAATTGATTCTCTACATCTTTTATTGCTTTTGTTTTTTCCATTCCGAAAAGCTCTCTTTCAAGGTTTTGAGCTTTTAACTTCAATTCGTAAGCAGTTTCGAAATTTTTTAATTGAGCATAGTCTTCAGATAAATTTTCATAATTGATCATCATGAAACGAGTATCTTGAATCTCAGTGGCTATTTTTAATGAGTTTTCAAGTAATTCAATTGACTTTTTTGGATCATCTTCATACATTGATGCCATATTAAAAAGTAATTGCATTTCCCCTAATTGATCATTAATCATTTTACAAAGGTTCAATGCTGTATTATAATAAGAAATAGCCTTACCATTTTTTTTACTTCTATAATTTACAATGGCTAAATTTTGATAAATTAGACTTTGCATTTTGATGTTACCACCATGTTCTTTATCAATTCGTAGCGCTTTTTGGAAATATTTATCCGCTGATATCAAATTGTTTTGATAAATATAAATACCTCCAATATTGGAATATAATCCTGTAGTTTGATAACTATTTCCTAATTGCTCCCAAATATTAGCGGATTTTAGATAATTATCTAAAGACAGTTGAAATTCTTTTTGAGCAGCATAAATTAAACCCATTACATGATAAGTTGAGGCTTCCCAACCATCAATTGGATTGTTATTCTGAAAACTTCTTAAAGTTTGTAAACAAGTATCAAAAGCTTCTTTATATTTTCCTTTACGATAGTAAACTTTAGCTATTTGAATGCTTGTAAAGGCAGAATGATGCGTGATTTTAAGATCTTCTTGAACTGTTCTTGAGGCAAGCAAATACTCTAAAGCTTTGTCGTAAGAACCTTGATTTGTATTAATTTCTGCTAAATTTCGGCAAGTAATAATGAAAGGTTCGGACTGTTCTTCTAATATATCTAATGCTTGATAACAGTACAATTTAGCGCGACGAAAATCTCCTTTTTGAATTTCAGCGAAAGCAAAAACATTATAAGCAATACCTAAGTTTTGTTCGTTTCTGGATTGTAAACCTAAATCCAGCAATTCTTCAGCATAATCTTTTGCAATAACGGGTTGATTAAATTGAAGTTCATAGATAATATCTCTCAACAATTCCAAGCGTTGACTTGGTTGTTTAATCGTTTCCAACTTGGTTTTTAAGTCATTGATATTTTTTCTATGTTCAATGACAAGTCGAGTATAATCCATTTTGTTTTACTATATAAGTAGTTAGATTCTTAATTAATACTTTTTCTAAAGTTATTAATCTTTCTTAACATTACTTATTAATTAGGGGATGATAAAAATATTAATCGTAAAATTAGACATGAAAGTAACAATTATATTGTCACTTTCATATCTTTAGATATAATGTTATTTTTTTTAGTATTAAAGGGGGCTAATTAACTTGCGTATTTACGATGGCGAAGATAATTAAATAATAAGCCAAATACTATTAAAAAAGCCAAAGGAATGACAATATTTACAACTTGCCATTTTGTTTTTTCATTTTCAACTTTTACGGTATCTAAAGTCCGAAGTTTTACTTCTTTCATTCTTGCAGCCGTAATTCCTGTATCATCCAACATATAATCCAAAGTATTTAGCAAAAATGATTTATTGGCGTATTGTACTTTGTCAAAAGGATTCAAACCTAAAGGAGAAATTCTATTATTTCTATAATCAACAAAATTTCTTGCAAGATCTCCATCCGATACAATTAATTGCATTGCTCCAGGAGCCGCACTTTCTTTGAAAGGTTGCCCTAATTGTTGTAAACCAGCCAACATTTCTGGTGCAACTCGTCCTTTATAAGCAGACGGAAATTCTCCTTCTAATAATACAGCTAATGGTAATTTTCCTTTGTTAAATAAATCATCTTGTACTGCATATTTCAAGATTTCAAAGGTCAACCTAACTGGTGGACGTTGAATTCTACTCCGTTCCGAAGTACTCAGTAATATTGTTTTCTTGATTTTTGCAGAAGTCTGAATCGTATCAATAGTAGTAGGGAAAAATAGATTGACTTGTTTCAAGTTCTTTACAATAGGATGTTCAGAAGCTGGACTTGCAAGAGGATGATAAAACCATTTAAAGGTTTGAAATTGTGGTTTTCCGCCTTGTTGACCAACAACTTGTGGAATTACCGTATTTTCTAAATCCAAAGCCAAATCATTATTGACTCGAACACCATATTTGAATAATAGATTATCTAAATTTAGTTTAGTTTCAGTTGGCACGAAAGCTTCCCTTCTTCTTAAGGAATCTATATTTACTGCTAATTTATCCAATAACCAAATGACTTTTCCACCATTCATTACAAATTGGTCAATCTTGAATTTATCTTGTTCAGGAAAAGTATATTGAGGTTTTGCGATAATTAATACATCGATTTTTTTGGTGTCAATTACCAAAATACTATCAATTTTTGCAGATTGAACAGTATAATATAACTTCAAAGTTTGTTCTAAATCTCCTCGTTCAATCGGTGATAATTCTCCATGTCCTTCTAAAAATAATACCGAAGGTTTTTGAACTGTATTCAAACTTTTGAAGCCAACTGCAAAATTATATTCTAATAAATTGATTGAATTATTTAACATGATTTCTTCTGGTAAAGAACCGTCGTTTTGTAATAAACCAACCGAAGTTACTCGTTCTCCTTTTCTTAAAGTTGCAAAAGGGAAAATACCTTTTTTAGATAATTCTTTATCGTCAAAAGTAGCAATAGGAACAATGCCAAGCGATTTTAAACGTTCTCGCATTTGATTGACTTCCTCAATTGTTCCATCATTTGGATTAATAAATTGATAATCAATATTAGCATTCAAATCACGGAATTGATCCAAAAGTGTAATCGTTGCATCTTGTAACTGACGGTAATCCGCAGTTATATTATCACCAGTCAAATATACTTCGATGAATACTTTATCTTCTTCACTACTTACCAAATCTTTAGTCGGTTGTGTAATCGTGAAGCGTTTATCTTCTGTTAAATCAAAATATCCATAAAAATAACGGCTAATAATATTTACCGCTATCAAAATTCCTATTAATATGATGAAGCGAGTAATCGCTTGATTTCTTTTATTCATTATAATAATTTTCTCAATTTATCTATACAGTTGTCAGACATCTCGAAGTTGTCCGACACCTTAATGAAATGTTATTTTAAAAACTTCTTCTTGCCATCATTAACTTGGTCAAGGCAATAAAGCCAACAATTACAGAAATAAAGTAAACAAAATCTCTTGTGTCCAAAATTCCTCTACTAATAGAAGTATAATGGAAATTAATACCAATCATTTCAATTATATAATCTATTGTACCAACGAATCCAGGGAAATTACTTAGAAATTCAAAACCCATATAGAAGAAGAAACACAAGAATACACCTAAAATGAAAGCTACAATTTGATTAGTCGTAATCGAAGAAGAGAACATTCCGATTGCTACGAAAACAGCGCCCAAAAAGAATAGACCAAAATAAGAACCCCAAACTGCACCTGAATCAATATTTCCAGCAGGAGAACCTAAGGCATGAAGTGTATAGAAATACAAAAATGTTGGTAAAATGGCAAAAAATACCAAAACCAAACAAGCTAAATATTTCCCTAAGATAATTTCTGTATCTGTCACTGGACGAGTTGCTAAAAACTCAATCGTTCCAGTTTGTTGTTCTTCTGCTAATGTTCGCATTGTAATAGCCGGAAGTAAAAATAGGAATATATTAGGTGCAAATGCAAACAAATAACTCAAGTTTGCATAACCAGAATCTAATAAATTAGTATCTGGAAAAACCCATAAGAATAAACCCATCGTTATTAAAAAAACACCAATTACAATATAACCAATCAATGAACTAAAAAACGCATTGACTTCTTTTTTAAATATACTTATCATTCTTTCTGAATCCTTTATTTAATATAAACTTTATTTCTATCATTATAAATTAACAACATTTTGAAGAGTTTTTTATTTGCCTCTGCTTCTGTTAATTCTGCTAATGTATTAGATAATTTAATATCTTTTTTGATTAATGTTTTAATATTATTGACTGTAAACATAGTCGTATTCCCCGTCTCAAAATTCAAAACTTTTTCAATAGTAACCGCCATTTTATTTTTCACACTTTGTCTCCAAATCGGTTGTTGTGTTTCTGGATCATAAATAATCATTGGAACATCTCTGATTTCAAAACTTTCGTAATAATAATAACAAAGTGTACCACGAGTTCTTAATTCTACAAATTGAATTTGTTGTTTCATCGTGTCAATGACTCGTATATATGGAACTCCTTCAACACAAATTCCCCAAAAATCATTTTGATTCACCTCAACCAATAATTTATTGACATCATCAACGACCTCAATCAAATCAAATTGAATAATTTTCTTTTCTCGATTGATATGTGCATAAGTTTTAACTTCGTCCCAACTATAAGTTGGTTTGTTAGCCTTCAAATCTTCAAAAGTAAGGTATAAACCATTTTCAAACTGAAAATTATTAGTCAAATGTTTTGTCGAATCTTGTCCGAAAACAGAGGAAGAAATTATTAATAAAGAAAAGGTGAAAAATATTTTAATCTGTTTTAAAGTCATAAATGTTTGATTTAGGAAAAAGTGTTTGATTCCTGTTTCCTAAACTATGAATTATTTGATAATATACTATTCGTATTCTTTTGAAATAGTATTTCAAATAGTTTATAGTTCTTAGTTTATTTAGTTAATTCTTGGAAAACATTTTCAACGCTATAAGTTTCTCGTTTCATTTCCAAAAGTGTCAATTTATTGGCGACAGCAAAATTGAAAACTTGTCCTCTTACATCATCTTTTTTATTAGAAATTAACTCAAAACGATTCTCTCCTAATGATTTCACAGTTTTGATACCATTGATTTTTGACAATTGATTTTTAGTAGCAGATTCTGCAAATTCAACTGTAATTATTGTTCCGCCAGCAATACGATTCTGCAAACTTTCAATCGTATCATTAGCAACCATTTTTCCTTTATTAATAATTACAACTCTATCACAAATAGCTTGTACTTCTTGCATAATATGCGTAGAAAATATTACTGTTTTTTCTGCACCAATATTCTTAATTAAAGCACGGATTTCTACCAATTGATTTGGATCTAAACCAGAAGTCGGTTCATCCAAAATTAAAACATCAGGATCATGTAACATTGCTTGAGCTAAACCAACACGTTGTTTGTAACCTTTTGAAAGAGAGTTGATAATCTTGTTTTGTTCTCTACCTAAACCGGTTTGTTCAATCATTTCGGCAACACGCTGTTTGGCATTATCAACTTTATGCAAACCTGCAACAAAGGTTAGATATTCCTTCACAAACATATCTTTATATAATGGATTTTTTTCAGGTAAATATCCAATACGTTTTTGGACTTCTAAAGGATGATCGGCTGTATTAAAATCACAAACTGTTGTACTTCCAGATGTTTGCGGAATGAAGCCAGTAATAATCTTCATTGTAGTAGATTTTCCTGCACCATTTGGCCCCAAAAAACCTAAAACTTCTCCTTTTTTTGCCTCGAAGCTAATATTATCAACTGCACGTTGTGTGCCGTACTCCTTAACTAAATTATTGACTGATACTGACATAAAAGTTATATAAATTGATATTTTTTATTCTTACAAAAGTTCGTAAAACTACAAAAAAGCACTGTTTTTTTAATTGTAATCTACAAAGCTTTTTATCTATTTCTATTTACTAACGATTTTTATTCATTTTCGTATTTACAAATCTTGTTTTATTATTAAAGAAATGATGATTTATTAGAGTTAGGAATAATTTAAATATATAATATATTGTTAATACTAAATTTGGTTTTTGCCAATTGAAACAAAATTCTTAATTTTGCACCAAATTAGAAGTCGAAACAAATTATTGCTAATCTTTAAAATGGTAACTTTTTGTTTCTTGGAGTAATTATTAAATTAATTAGAAGTTATGCAAGTAGAAAAAACAAGGTATACTGATGCAGAATTAGGAGAATTTAAAGTTTTAATTGAAGGAAAACTAATTAAAGCACAAGAAGAATTAGCGCTTTATATGGAACAATTAAATGATCAAGGTGATAATGCTGACGCTAAAACAAGAGGATTAGATGATGGTATTGGAACTGTAGAAATTGAACGTTTGAATACCTTAGCTGCTCGCCAAAAAAAGTATATTAAACATTTAGAAAACGCTTTAATCAGAATTCAGAATAAAGTTTACGGAATCTGTAGAGAATCTGGCAAATTGATTGGGAAAGAAAGATTAAAAGCTGTGCCTCATGCAACATTAAGTATTGCAGCAAAAAATTCAAGAAAACCGACAAGGTCGGGTAGAAGAAGATAAAATATTATTAGTATATAAATAAGTGAAAATCCCAAAGGAAGCAATTTCTTTGGGATTTTTTATTTGATTAAAAATAATTTAATCCTTACTTAGTTTAATTATTAAACTAAGTTGTGTATCTTTGTGTTAAGTTAATGAATAACCATATTATTAATACATGAAAATTTGTTTAAACAAAATAAATTAAGCTAATGAAAATCACCATCGCACAGTTAAATTATCATATAGGAAATTTTGAAGGGAATTTACAAAAGATGCTTTCTGCTGTAGAAAAGGCAAAGTCAGAATCAGCAGACATTATTGTTTTTGGAGAATTAGCAGTTTGTGGTTATCCGCCACGAGATTTTTTGGAATTTGAGGATTTTATTAATCGTTGTGATGAAACAATTCAAGTATTATGCGAAGTCGCTCATAATATAGCAATTGCAGTTGGTGCGCCAAGTAAAAACCCTGTAATTGAAGGGAAAGATTTATTTAATTCGGCTTACTTTTTAGCAGATGGAAAAATACAACATATTGCTAATAAAGCCTTATTGCCGACTTATGATATATTTGATGAATATCGTTATTTTGAACCTGCAAATGAGTTTAAAGTAGTTGAATATAAAGGCAAGAAGATTGCTTTGACCGTCTGTGAAGATATTTGGAATATTGGTAATGAAAATCCATTATACACTATATGTCCGATGGATGAAATGATACCACAGAATCCAGATTTTATTTTGAATCTCTCCGCATCACCATTTAGTTATAAACAAGCAAATGAACGTTTACATGTCATTCGAGCAAATACGGAACGTTACAAAATTCCAATGTTTTATGTCAATCATGTTGGCGCTCAAACTGAACTGATATTTGATGGCGGTTCTGTCGTCATGACTGCAAATAGCGAAGTTTATGAAGAATTATCCTATTTTGAAGAAGTGGTGAAAACGTATGATTTAGCAAAAGTCGAAGCTGGAGAAGATGTAATTGGCGAGCAATCGAAAGATAAAATGCAATTAATTCATGATGGATTAGTTACTGGAATTAAAGATTATTTTGGAAAATTAGGTTTCAAAAAAGCAATTTTTGGACTTTCTGGAGGAATAGATTCTGCAGTAACTTGTGTTTTGGCAACTCGAGCTTTGGGTGCAGAAAATATTAGAGCCGTTTTGATGCCATCTGAATTTTCATCTGACCATTCCATTAAAGATGCAGAAGATTTGGCGAATAATTTAGGAATTCAATATGATATAATTCCGATTCAAACAGCTTTTCAAGCATTCCAACAAACTTTAGAACCACAGTTTAAAGACTTACCTTTTAATATAGCAGAAGAAAATTTACAGGCTCGTTCAAGAGGAATTATATTAATGGCAATGTCTAATAAATTTGGTCATATTGTATTAAATACGTCTAATAAAAGTGAAGCTGCTGTTGGTTACGGAACACTTTATGGCGATATGTGCGGCGGTTTGTCCGTAATTGGAGATTTATATAAAATGGAAGTTTTTGCTTTAGCAGAATTTATGAATAAGGATAATGAAGTAATTCCAGTAAATACAATTACGAAACCTCCTTCAGCAGAATTGAGACCAAATCAAAAAGATTCTGATAGTTTGCCAGATTATGAAATATTAGATGAAGTTTTGTTTCAATATATTGAAAATAGAAAAGGACCGAAAGAAATTATTGCAATGGGATTTGAGGACGCAATTGTAAAAAGAATATTACGATTGGTGAATATTAATGAATTCAAACGTTTCCAAACATCTCCTACTTTACGTATTTCTCCAAAAGCTTTTGGTATGGGAAGAAGAATGCCGATTGTAGGAAAATATTTTAATAAAATTTTGCCACAGATTTTCTGATAAGTTTAATTCATGAAAATCCGTGGCATTTTTTATAATTCAAAATAAGTTTTGATTTTTAAAGCAACTGCTTCAGCAGTCATATTAGTATTATTAATTTTTAATACATCAACTCCTACTAAATCACCTTCTTGATAAACTGTTCTATTTTTCTCATTAGCAGTCAAAAGAAGTTGTTCAGAAAACTCCAAATCTCTTTTTAACGGTTTGTGTTTCAAACGATTTGCAGTTTTATTCCGCTTCAACCGTTCTTCTAAAGTAGTTTCCAAACTTACCAAACCAACCTTTGCATTTTGAGCTTTAAAAATCTCAACAATCTGATGAGTATATTCAATATCATCAGGTTTATCGTAAGCAATAGCAGCCGTAAAAATTAGACCTTTCAAATCACTTTTAGCAATTTCTTTAAAAAAAGCAAACCGAATTAAATCGTCTAATCGTATAAAAGGAGCCGTTCCAAAATCAAAGAATTTATTCACTAAATCCAAAGACATATGATTGAAAAACAATTTGTAATCCGTGAGTTTCACGAGTTCTTGTCCGATGGTCATTTTTCCACTTGCTGGAGCTCCTGTGATGATGATGAGTATCATGTATTAAGTCTTTTTAGTTATTAATTTATACAACAAAGCAATCATCATTATTTTAGTTCCAAAGTCTTAATTTAAATATCACTCTTCAACTCGTTCAAATGTGAAATTTCCATTTGGCTGCATAAAAATCACTTTAATTGATTTTTTCTTTTCGACTAAGAATTTGACACTAAAACCTTCTAAGTCTTTGATATTGAATTGATTTTCCTTAGTTCCAATTAAAGTGAATGTAGGTTGTCCGGGTAATTCTATCGTTAAATCACCTTCTTTGATAGCAACCGTTGCAATTTGACCAACTGCTTTAAATTCATATTTGCCTTCGTATATTTTTAACTTATTTTCGGATAATTCAATGACTGCTTGTTCTTTTTTGAAAACAATAGGATTTTCTATTGCTGGTTCTAATTTGGCTTGAACTGCTGATAATTCACCATTTGTATTCATAACAAATTGGAATTTCATAGCACTTAAAAATGAATTTCCTGTAAAAATATCAAAATGGTAATGTTTTAATTCATCTTCGATTCCATTGATTTTTACATTCAGGGTTTTCTTATCATTTAAGGTGATTTCCATTGTTCCATAACCCAAATCAGTATATTTTCCAACATATTCTTTAAGCTCAAAACTTGGTTTAGTAGCTTGGATTTGTACCAAATCTTCTTCTTCCTCAACTTCAGGTTTATCTCCTCGTACTTTTTCTAATAATTCACTATTCCAATCTCTAATTTCTAATCCTAATAAGCGGTCAATTACATTATTGCGAAGAACACTTGGTAAAGTTGTTCCATTCATATTAGTTAAAATCACGACACCGAAACCATCTCTTGGCATAAAACATACATTTGCAGTAAAGCCATCTATATTTCCACCATGTTCTACTCTGAAATGCCCTCGATAAGAATTCAACATCCAAGCTAAACCGTAAGTTGGAAAGTAAATATCACTATCAGAAATGCCACCTGGAATAATCATTTGAGGTTGATATACTTCTTTTAAGGAAGCTGCGGAAACAATTTCTTTTCCATCAAAATTTCCTTCATTTAATAACAGTTGTAACCATTTAGCCATATCTACAGCATTTGAATTTATAGAACCTGCTGGACCAACGGCATCCAAATTTCTAAAATCAGTTAATTTAATTTTCTTGTTTTTTTCTTTATATGGTAAAGCATGATTTGGGTTTTTAATTGATTCATCTACTGAAAAATTAGTAGATTTCATATCTAAAGGCTCTAATATTCTACGTTGTACAGCTTCTTCCCAAGTTTCATCATTGGTTTGCCCAACTAAGTAGCCAGCAGTCATATACATCAAATTTTGGTATTGCCAATTTTGACGAAAAGGAGCAGAAGGTTCTAAATATTGTAATCTATTGTACAATTCTGTACGGGTTGCATCTGAACCATACCAAGCAAAATCATGACGAGGTAAGCCCGAACGATGACACAATAAATCTCTTGTTGTAATATGATTCGTCGTATATTCATCATGTAATTTGAAGTCAGATAAATAAGTACGAATTGGCTCATCTAAATCAATTTTTTTATCATCTACCAATTGCATTACTGAAAGTGCTGTAAATGCTTTTGAGGAAGAACCAATGGCAAATAAAGTGTTTTTATCTACTTTACGTTTGTTCTCGACATCTGCAAAACCATAACCTTTGGTTAATAAAATCTTTCCATCTTTTACAATCGCAATGCCCACTCCAGGTACATTCCAATCTTTTAAGGTTTGATTTACAAAATCATCGAAACCATCTAATGGATTATCTTTTTTCTGAGAAAAAGCCTGAAAAGGAGAGAGAATTATTCCAAATAAAAATAGAATTCCAATGAACTTTAAGTAATTAATTTTCATATTGAGTTTTTTGATTTTTCTTAATTAATAAGTATCAAAAGTGAACATATTATTCAATTTTATAGAAAATTTACTACCTAAGTTCGTTTTAAATAGATAAATGTCTTCTGACTTAAGCTGAAATGAATTATTTTTAAGTAAGTAATTGAACAAATTTAGTTTTAAAGACCTGACAAGTTTTTAAAACCTGTCAGGTCTGATAATCAATATGTTATAACAAAAAAAAAATTCTAAATCTAATTAGTTTTGTTTATTACTTAAATACTTAATTGCTTTTTCTAAATCTTCTGGTGTATCAATTCCAATTGTTTCTAATTCTGTTTCCATAATTCCAATGGGAAAATCATTTTCTAACCATCTGAGTTGTTCCAAACTTTCTAATTTTTCTAAAGTACTGATTGGTAATTTCACGATTTCTAATAAAGTAGCAGTTCGAAATGCATAAATTCCAATGTGTTTGTAAAAGTCGTGTTTTGATAACCAATTTTCTTGCATTTCTCCTCTAATAAAAGGAATGGTTTGGCGACTAAAATATAAGGCTTTCCATTGGTTACTTTTAACCACTTTTACAACATTATTATTGAATAATGTTTCCTCATTTGAAATTTTCTTAGCGGAAGTGGCTATTTGAAAATGATTATTAGAAATTAAGAATTTGGACAAATCGCTGATTAATTCAGGAGCAATAAATGGTTCATCTCCTTGAATATTAATCGCAATATCAAACACTTCATTTTTATTTTTTAATATTTCTATAATTTCTGCACAACGTTCCGTTCCACTTTGATGTTTATTATGCGTCATTAAAACTTGTCCGCCAAAACTTTTGACATGATTGAAGATTCGTTCATCGTCTGTAGCAATAATGGTTTTATTTACTAATTCTGCTTTTTCAACTTGTTCATAAACACGTTGAATCATTGTTTTTCCTTGTATTTCTACTAAAGGTTTACCAGGAAAACGACTTGAAGCAAATCTTGCAGGTATGATTCCAATGATTTTCATTAATTTTGTGATTGTTTTAGTTGCGAGTTACGGATTGCGTGTTGGAAAACATTAATTAAACTAAAGAAATGGTATCAGTTTTTTCAACTCACAATTCCTAATTCACGATTCATAACCTATAATTTAAAAAATACTTTATGAAATACTTTTGCTTTTTAATTTTTACACTTTTAGCACTTCCCAGTTTTGCAAAAAATGCACCACAAGATACGGTAATCATTCCAAATAGAATGTTACATCCAACAGATTCTATAGAATTGATAATTAAAGGGAAAAGTAAATTTTTGATTCATAACCTTAGAAAAGGTCAAACACTTTATTCGATAGCAAAATATTATGGTTTAGAAGTTGCGGATATTTATTATCATAATCCAAAATTGAAAACGAATGTACCTTTATATTTTCCAATTAAAATACCAGTGACGGATAAAGAAATATATTGGTACAAGAGTAAAAAACGATATACGAGCTGGAGAGCAGTAGAAGTTGTTTATATTGTTAAACCAAAAGATACTTTTTATAAAATTGCTAAAGCGAATTTAAAAATGCCGATTGATTCTTTAAAAGCAATGAATTGTATTGATACAAATACATTGGAGATTGGACAGAAATTAGTGGTCGGATTTATTGATATTGATGGTTTACCAGAGAGAGTTGGTGTTCGAGCTTGGTTGCCTTCAAATTTGTATGGTGGTTATAATTCTTTAAAGGAAAAGTACATATTTGAAGCAGTTAACAAAAAAGTAATAAAAGAAAAAGGTCCTGCAACTTGGAATAGTAAAATGAAAGCAACAAATTTGTATGCCTTACATCGAACTGCTCCAAAAGGCACAATTTTGAAAATAACTAATCCTCTGAATAGGAGAATATTATATGTGAAAGTTGTGGGGAAATTACAATCGGCTGGTTATAGTCATAATACTTTATTAGTTTTATCGCCTGCATGTGTAAAGTCACTTGGTGGCGTAAATAGTAATTTTTTGGTTAATATTGAATATTATAAATAGAGTTGTATTGTTATATTGCGAGTCATTTAAATGAAAATCCAAAATTTCAATTCAATAAGGTTTTAAAATAAATCTATGCAAATTTACGAAAACATTTTAGAGACTATTGGTGGAACACCATTAGTGAAATTGAACAAAATTGTTGAAGGCGTTCCAGGTACTATATTAGCAAAAGTCGAAACTACTAATCCGGGTAATTCTGTTAAAGATAGAATGGCTTTAAAAATGGTAGAAGATGCAGAACTTAGAGGAGATTTAAAACCTGGCGGAACTATCATCGAATGTACTTCTGGAAATACAGGAATGGGAATTGCAATTGCCGCTGTAGTGAAGGGTTATCGTTGTATTTTTACGACAACGGATAAGCAATCAAAAGAAAAAGTGGATTTGCTAAAAGCAGTAGGAGCAGAGGTAATTGTTTGCCCTACGAATGTTGGTCCTGAAGACCCTCGTTCTTATTACTCAGTTGCAGAACGTTTAGACAAAGAAATTCCAAATTCTTATTGGTGTAATCAGTATGATAATTTATCAAATCGACAAGCACATTTTGAAAGTACAGGTCCAGAAATTTGGGAACAAACAGAAGGAAAAATCACCCATTTTGTAGTTGGAGTTGGTACTGGAGGAACGATTTCTGGTGTTGGAAAATATTTAAAATCTAAAAATCCAGATATTCAAATTTGGGGAATTGATACCTATGGTTCAGTTTTTAAGAAATACCATGAAACAGGTATTTTTGATGAAAAAGAA
>CAZEOC010000024.1:0-18942 GCA_964513525.1 uncultured Saprospiraceae bacterium
TCTCCTTGATGATTTGGACAAGCATCGTGTAAACCTTCAATAGTTTGATAGATAATTTGAATATCACAATCAATACCTTCTGGCATAACGATTTGAGCAATTTTTCGTGAAATGTCCTTTTGACTGAAAATATCATATAAAGGTGCAACTTCATTGAAAATTTCCCCTTCAACATTGTCTAATTGTTCTTTACAACGTTGATATGCTTGGTCTAAAAGATAAGATTGTCCATTTTCTTCCAATAACTCAACTAAAGCACGGAAAGCAACAAAATTTTTCATTTTAGACATATCAATTCCGTAGCAATCTGGATAGCGAATTTGAGGAGCAGAAGAAACGATAATAATTTTCTTCGGTTCTAAACGAGCAACCATTTTAATTAGGTTTTCTCTTAAAGTCGTTCCTCGAACAATAGAATCATCCATCAAAACTAAAGTATCAACATTTCGCTTAATAACACCATAAGTAATATCATATGCTCCAGCAACTAATTGATTTCTTGAGGCATCATCTGCAATAAATGTTCTTAATTTTGCATCCTTCGTAATAATTTTTTCTACTCGAGGACGAATTTTCATTACTTTGCGTTTTGTAACTTCATCAGCATCAAAACCTAATTCCTCAAGACGTTTTATTTTAATATCATCCAAATGATTATTAATACCTTCTATTAAACCATAATGCGAACCTTCGGCTGTATTTGGTACAAATGAAAATACAGTATTGTCTAAATCATATTCTATTGCATTCAAGACTGCTCCAGCTAAATTTGCCCCTAATTTTTTACGTTCGTGATAAATTTCAGCATCGTTCCAACGAGAGAAATAAATTCGCTCAAAAGAACAAGGTTTTTTCGGCAATTCATCTCGATATTGCTCTAATTTTACTCGACCACTTTTCTTAATAATCAAAGCATGTGCAGGTGGTAATTCTTTAACATTCTCTAATTTTACATTAAAAGCAGTTTGAATTGCAGGACGTTCAGACGCTACAACAACAACTTCATCATCTTGGTAAAAATAGGCTGGACGAATACCGGAAGCATCACGAATTACAAATGCATCACCATGACCTAATAAGCCACACATTACATAACCGCCATCAAATTTTCTTGTCGCTTTACGTAGAATTCTCCCAACATCTAAATGTTCGACAATCTGGTCTGTGATTGCTGCATTTTCTTTGAAATCGGATTTATACCAACCAAATAAACGTTGTACCTCAGTATCTAAAAAATGTCCAATACGTTCCAAAACGGTTTCTGTATCTGACATTTCTTTTGGATGTTGTCCTAAATCCACTAAATGCCCAAATAATTCATCAACATTCGTTAGATTGAAATTTCCAGCCAATAATAAATTACGAGTTTTCCAATTACTTTGGCGAAAAACAGGGTGACAAACCTCTTCGGAATTTCTACCATGAGTACCATATCGCAAATGTCCTAAAAGTAATTCTCCAGAATAAGGAATATTCTTTTTCACCCATTCTGCATCGTGCAATTGTTCTTCTGACAAATCTTTATAATACTTATAAACATTTTTGAAAATTGAGTCAATTGGTTCTTTGTCAATACTTCTTTTTCTACTAACATAGCGGCTTCCAGGTGGCATATCTAACTTAATCGTTGCAATACCTGCACCATCTTGTCCACGATTTTTTTGCTTTTGCATCATCACATTTAATTGATTGATACCATAAAGCGTCGTGCCGTATTTTTCTTGATAATAAGATAATGGTTTCAATAATCGAATCATTGCAACGCCACATTCGTGCTTAATTAATTCACTCATTTTTTTTAGAAGTTGGAAATATTGATTGTTAAAATATGAAGTAGTTAATCATTAAAAATCAATATCCTTGACAAATTTTCTGAAATAAGAAAAGGTGATACATCAAATTAAAATCTAAAGTATCACCTTTCAATGTTTAAACAACAATTAATCTATTTAGATTAATTTATTATTAATTGAATATTAAAAAATTGTAGCGCAAAGATATTATTTTTTAATGATTTAGATTTTAGATTTTTTGTCATAAAAAAAATATTTATTTCTATTTCATTAATAAGGGAATAGGAAAAAACAACCTACCTATTTTACTCGTTCTCCCGATGAAAATCGGGATGAATCATTTTTCATTCATACTTCTCCGATAAAAATCGGAGTAAACTGGAAAAATACTCGCTATAACTACGGCTATGCCTGCGTCTTTTACCTCGTCTGAATAAAAAATAACTTCGCAAAATTTGGGTAACTTATTTATTTCCTATTCCCTAAAATTTCAAACCACCATTTTTAATCTTATTTGCATCATTATTATAAAGAGAGCGATTAGACTTTCATTAAAATTGATTAATTTTAACCACTTAATTACCAATTAGTAAAATTCGAAATTGACGATATAGACTTAAAATATATAGATTATGAAATCAAGCATGTTTAAAAAAATCGGAAATCAGCGTTATGAGTATCGTCCAAGATATTATGATGCAGATAAGGAAGCCTTAAAGGAGCGAATTGATGTAATCAATCGTGCAAAAGCAGGTGACAAAGATGCTATAAAACAGAGAATGAGACAATCGATGAGATTGCATAGAAATAGTCAAGTAACGACTAAACATCGAGCAAAATCTGGTGCAATGGTTTTTGGAATTTTTGTTGTTTTAGTGATTTTAGCCTTCTTTGCAATGAGCGTTTATATGCCTGAAGTTGTAGAAGTGATGATGGGTGAATAATCCCTAAAAGCAAAATATTAGCGACATTTTGTTCGCCTATCGACTACAACAATAGATTATAGGCGAACAAAAAAGTCGCCCGTCATCATAGAAAACCCTAAGTTGACGACATTCGGCTCAAGATTATCAGTTGACTAGATCCAAATTTTCTTTAAATAAAATCATAGTATCAATTAATCGAAACGGAAAATCGCTAAAAATAAGATTAAACATCATTTCGAAAAACAGAAATAAAGATGATAAAAGGACTTTATGAAACTCATTTATTTGTTGAAAATCTTGAACGTTCGATTGAATTCTATTCCAAAACGCTCGGATTGAAGCAATGTCGTTATGGAGCAGAACGTAGAACAGCCTTTTTTTGGATTGGAGAAGAAAAGCAGTCTATGCTTGGATTATGGGAAAAACCAAAAGAAGAAATTGATATTAGACATTTTGCGTTTGAATGCGACCCAGATTGGATTCAAAACGAATCCGTAAATTATCTTAAAGTCAGAAATATTAATCATTGGAACTTTTTAAATGATGAAACCAAGGGACCGATGGTTTTTGTTTGGATGCCAGCAATCTCTATTTACTTTAGTGACCCAGATGGACATGAACTGGAATTTATTGGCGTATTACCTGGAAAACCTAAATCTAATAAGGAAAAACGAGTCGTGACTTATGAAAAATGGCTTGCAATGAAAGATGAGGAATAAAATGCGACATAAGTGCTTGGACATAATTAAGTTAGAACAAACTAATCTGTTTACCAATCGTATCATCAATCAATTTTGGACCTCGAACTGTTGATTCAAAAGTAGATTTTATTTTCTCAACAACATATTCCGCCATTTCTGGTGCTAAAATATTATCAGGTTCATGTGGGAAAAAGTAAACTGTCTTTAAACCATTTTCAAACCAATATTTCAAACGACTCGTCCATTCATCAATTCGTTCAAAATCTGTTTGGTGTAAAGCATTCCCAACAAAACGAATCATTGCTGTATCGGTTGTCAAACGTTGATGTAATACATCTCGTCGTCCTGAAACATCTGTAATTACAGTTGAAATATTTTTACTTTCTAATAAATCAAAAAGGCGATTAAAATTATCAGAATCATTAAACCAAGTTTCGTGACGCACTTCTATTGCCAAAGGAATTTCTTTTGACCATTTTGATAAAAATCGTTCTAACATAGGTAAACGACTTATTTCAAAATATGGTGGCATTTGCATAAAACAGCAACCTAAATTATCCCCTAATTCATAAACTGAAGCTAAAAACTGATTGATATTATCCGAATTCATTCCTAAATCCGTTCGATGACTAATAGATTGTGGAACTTTTGGACAAAATTTAAAATCTTTTGGAACGGATTTTTTCCAAGTGTCAATTGTAGATAAAGTTGGAATTCTATAATGAGTTGTATTTAATTCTATTGTATTGAATTGCTTGCCATATTGTATTAAAAATTGATTCGTTTTCGTTCCATTCGGATAAACTTTTCCAATCCATTCTTTCATACTCCAACCAGTACAACCAATATAAACTTTTGGTAATTCGTCATTCGACGGAAGTCCGTTGAGTAAATCCGTTGTTTTTTTGTGGTCATTTGGCAAAGTGAAATCGACCGAATCTATATTTTTTAATTTTCCGAATTTCATTTTCTCACGTTTTACGAGTCGTTCCTTTTAGTCACTTGACGAATAACGAACGCTTCGCTGACGAATGACATAGTAATTTTTTTCGTCAGCGAAGCGTTCGTCATTCGTTAAGGCGAAGCCGTTCGTTATTCGTTCTTAAGGTAAATAAAAAGTATCTTGAGTTGCAGTGAATCCAGTGAAAATGCCAAGTCCGCCATCTATATTAGATAATAAAACACCTGGTTGACCGAATGGATTCCCGTTAGAAGATTCTAAACGTTCTCTACTTTCAACATAATCATAAAAAGCTTCTGTAATCTGTAAAAGCTGAACAATCATCGTATCTCCTGAAACAAATACAGGAGGACCTCCAAGCACCAACTGTCCATTACTTGTCAGTTCATCATCAACAACAAAATCTGTTTTTAAACTATCCGTACGTTCAGCATCTGTTCTGTATTGCATTCTACGGTAGAAGTTGGCTTCGTTCGGATTATCTGGAGCATAAGTCAAAACTATCAATCCTTCTTCAGTTGTTAAAGGTTCTGTTTGAATAGAATCTAAACGAACTGGCGGCATTATTTTCGTACTCGCAGTAATACTTTTTCCTGTGCTATCAATGACTTCTAAGAAAAACTCATTGTCATAATCGGCAGGAACAATTGTACCTGAACCATAAGTATAAAAGTTATCCAAATTGGCAAAAATACCAGGTTGCAAAGTATCTGTTACTCCATTATGCGTAATCATAACTTGTGCATTTGTGATTAAAGAATTAAAAATATCACCTGCTGGAGCATAATAACTTACTGTTTTAAATAAATTTAATCGGTAAGGTTTTCCTGGTTCTAAATAACATTCTACAACCAATTCTGATTCAAACTCAGGTAAGTCTAATTCAATTTCTTTTTCTAAATTACAAGCTGCAAATGTGATAATTGCGAAGCTAAATATTAATAATCTGTTCATTTTTTTATTGAAAAGAGACCTTAGTATTTAGATTAGATATTAGAAGATTTTTTTAAAAGTCTAATATCTAAATACTAAGGTCTAAGTTTTTAAAATTTAAAGTTCCAAGTAATAGATGGTAAAACTGGAAATAGAGAGACTTGCTTTGCAACATTAACCAAGTTTGGAAAATCTGTCAATTCTAAAGGACGATTTGTTCCATCATCTAATAATGTCAATTCAGCTGCATTATTATCAGCATAAATGAAAAATACATTTCTTCTATCGTATAGATTATATACACTTAAAGTCAAATCTGATTTTCCCCATTTATGTGTGAAATTACGAACTACAGAAAGGTCTGCACGATGATAAGCTGGAATTCGATAACTGTTTCTATCTGTATAAGTTGGTACAATATTAAACCCAATATTATCTAAATCTTGTGAAATCAAGAAACCATCTGCTAAAGAAACTGCATTTCCTGTGCTATAAACGAAAGCAGCCGAAACAACCCATTTATCATTGAATTCATAAATTCCGACAACGGATAAATCATGTCTTCTATCATTTCTAAATGGAAATTCTTTTCCATCTAAAATATCTTCAAATTGACGCCAAGACCAAGCTAAAGTATAACCAACCCAACCTGTCAATTTTCCTTTTGTACGTTCTACATAGAACTCATTACCATAACTTCTACCAGTTCCGTAAACGAATTCTCTTTCTAAATTATCATTTACAAATAAATTCGCACCTTCCTGAAAATCAATTTGATTGCCTAACCATTTATAGAAAACTTCATTACTAATTAACCATTCGTCATTAATAACATAAGTTCCGCCAAGTGCAACTTGGTCAGAAACTTCAGGTAAAACATTAGCAGTAGAAGGATACCAAATATCGGTTGGTAAAGAAGCACCTGAATTAGAAACTAAATGTAAATATTGATTCATTCGAGTATAACTCGTTTTCAAAGAGAAATTTTCTTTCAAACTATACTTTGCAGAAAAACGAGGCTCAAAATTATAATAAAATTGAGTTTCTTCTTCGATTCCGTCATTTGGTTTATCATCATCATTCAAGAAACCAGAAATTCTCAAACCACCATTCAAACTCAATACATCACTTACCGTCCATTCGTCATTTATATAAACGCCCATTTGAACACCATCTGGACTTGTTCCTGCACTGAATGCAAAACTTTGGTCTTCATTTCCTGCTTGTAAACGTCCGATTTCAAATTGATGATAAATTGCATTTGCTCCAAATCGAATGGCATGTTCATTATTAGGTGCATAAGAGAAATCGACACTTCCTCCTAAATCAGAAATTGCAGAACCTAATTCAAAACTAAAACCAGAAAATTTATTGGAAATTTCATATTCATAATCAGAATAAGTTGCAGTTAGATTCATAAATAATCTTGGATTGAAAATATGATTCCAACGAGCAGTAGCAGTACTATTTCCCCATTTTAATCCAATATCAAAATCTCCTTGATTAAAATTAAAAACATCTCGACCCAAATATCCACTTAAATAAATTCTATCATTTTCTCCTAAATCGTAGTTGACCTTGGCATTCAAATCATAGAAATAATAACCAGGAATCACAACTGCATCAGGATTGTCTGAATTAGCATTATTTACTTGATTGGTAATTTGGTCGATATATGTTCTACGACCAGAAACCATAAATGAACCTTTATCTTTTACAATCGGTCCTTCCAGAGTCAAACGAGAAGCGATAATTCCGATTCCACCTGCTCCAGAAAATTTCTTACGATTTCCATCATTTAAACGAATATCCAAAACTGAAGATAATCTTCCACCATATTGAGCAGGAAAACCACCTTTATATAATTTCACATCTTTAATTGCATCTGAATTGAAAGTCGAGAAAAAACCGAATAAATGCGATGGATTATAAACAACAGCTTCATCTAATAAGAATAAATTTTGGTCAGAACCGCCGCCACGAACGAATACACCCGAAGTTCCTTCTCCACCAGATTGTACACCTGGTTTTAATTGTAAGGTTTTGATAATGTCAACTTCACCAAATAAAGCAGGTAACAATTTTGCTTCCTTCATACTTAGTTTAGTCACACTCATTTGTGTACTATTCAATTCTTCTTTATAAGATTCTGCGGAAACGACAATTTCTTCTAATAATTCTCCCGAAGATAATTCGATATTAATCGTTTGGTCTGCCGTCAAATAGATGGTTTTCTTTACAGTCTGAAAACCAATATAACTAAATATTAAATCTAAAGAATCATTTGCAGGAAGTGTCAAAGTATAGAAACCATAAACATTTGTTGTCGTTCCTTCCTTTGCTTTTGGTGCATAAACTGAGGCAGAAATTAAAGTTTCTCCGCTTCCTCCATCCAAGATTTTTCCACTGATTGTAAATGTTTCTTGTGCAGTTGCTGTCATTATCATACATAATAAACAGCCAAGTAGTATTATTTTTTTCATCAAAAAGTTGTTGAAGTATAGATTTGGTAAAAACTTGTAAACACATAAAGCATTGCAAGATTTCAATACTTTGGAAATATTTTCATAAAATGAAAACCAATCTATGTGTTTCAATTGTATTTTCAAACATCAAATATCTTTAAATGTTTGTACAAAGTTAATAGCATTACGATTTGAAGTGATAAAATGTAGCCTTGATTTTCAATGAATTAGACAAAGGTTAATCCTCGGAGACCTTTCTTTTTTAATATTAATAAAATGAAATACTGGAAATTATTAATAAGACCTTATTTTATTAGGAATAATGGTTTTTAATACCAAAAAAAACTTCGTTTTTATGTCTTTTGATTTTGTGAAAATATATTTTTGATAATTACTAATTTCTACAAAAAATATATTTTTGACGATGAATAAAGTGGTATAACATTCATAATTTATCGATGATTCGCACAATACCAAACATTTTGAAAGTCCATTAACTCATTAACATACTTTGAAATCTCATTTTCACCAATGATAGTTTCGCTATTTGTGGTTAGAATTGGTTGTTTAATTGTTTTATCTTCAATAAACTCATGTGCAGTTACCAATGATTCTAAATCCGATTTCCAAGAATCTATTATGTTATTTCTTTCGTTGTATTTTACAGTAAGCATAATATTATTTTATCCAAAAAAAGTAAAACAGATTTTTGATGTAGAAAGTTATGTCCGAGAATAGACAATCAATTAGCTGCTATGGAACTCTTTTTAGTAAGTAAAGAAACTAAAACTGTCACTACTATTGTCAATGAAAAGGTAGGAATTAATTCGTAGATGAAATTATTTAAGATTGGAATGTTCTCCCAAAGAAAAATACTGATTGTTCCTGTTAATATACCTACAATTACACCGTATAAACTTGTTCTGCTCCAAAATAAAAGTAATAATAATGTTGCCCCAATCGAAGCACCTAAAGCAGCCCAAGCGAATAAAACCATATTGAAGATTTGAGTTTTTGCAAATAAGCTTAATCCCAAGGCGACCAAAACAATTAGTAAAACACTCAACCTACTATAACGAATCAAAGTTTTATTTGAAACTTCAACACCTTTTTTAATAATTTTCTGATAAATATCTCGAACGATGGCAGAAGCTGCTACTAATAATTGAGCATCTGCAGTAGACATAATTGCGGAAAAAATAGAAGCGACTACAAGACCAAATAAAAATGGATTCAATAAAAATTCGCCGAATACAGGATAAAGATATTCTACATCACCATTCGGGAATATACCTAAATTTGGAAAATAAGCACGACCAAGAAAACCTATTATTAAAGCCCCAATAGACATTGTAATATTACAAATTGTTCCAAAAATTGCTACGAATCTAAAATCAGTTGCTTCCTTTATGGATAAATAACGAACTAAAATTCGAGGACTACCAAATGCTCCTAAACCAATTCCAACAAATCCAATAATTGAAGCAAGCGCAATATTATTCAAATCAAAAAAAGTAGGCATTTGTACTAATAAATCTGCGACTACTTTTGACCAACCACCATAATTCCAAATGCCTAAAATTGGTAAACCGATTAAAGCAATTAACATAACAACACCTTGGATTACATCTGTCCAGCTCACTGCCAGAAAACCGCCAATTATTGTGTACAATAAAACAATAACTGCAGTTAATAATATTCCTTGTGTTTCTGTAATTTTATAACTTACAGCAAAGGCTTTTCCACCTGCAACGAATTGAGTCGAAACGTAAGAGACCATGAACATCAACATTACAATTACGATGATTATTCTTAATAAGTTTTTCTTATCTCCCAATTTTGCTACAAAAAAATCAGCAATCGTAATTATCTCTTTTCCTTCACTAAACCGACGCATCTTTGGTGCGATTGTCCATAACATCCAGAATTCTACTACAATATATCCGATTACTGCCCAAATTGCGGCTAAGCCAATATTATAAGTCAAAGCCGAAAACCCTAATAATAACCAAGCACTTCGCCCCGAAGTAACGGCTGATAAAGTGACTACATATTTATTCATCTTATAACCGCCTACGAAATATTCTGCGAGGTTTTTCTTAGCGAGTGGAGCAAAATATATTGCTATTCCTAAAAGAGAAATTATATAAATTATGAATATTATGTACTCCATTTTATTTGTAATATTATTGAGTGTGAACTTATTCCCTAAAAAAACGTAGTTTTGCGGCTTAAAACTACAAAATTTGAAACCATGAAATTAAGTTATTTTTTGATAATTGCATTAAGTTTTTTCGCTTTTACAAATTGTCAGAATCAATCACAAAAAGCCGCTGATATGATTTGTGATTGTAATGCTGGATTAGTGGAGTTTACTGCTAAAATGAAAGTATTACAAGCAGAAAATGATGTTAATTCAATTGCAGAAATGCAAGAGGAAGGAGATAAATTGATTGCGGATGCTGAAGATTGTTTGGCAAAGATGGAACAAGAATTGGGAGAATCAAGTATGGAAAGTAAATCGTTTGAAATTGAGGTGATGGAAATTTTAGAAAATCAATGTCCTGAGGTTTATGAAGCTTATAAACAAGTGACGGAATAAAGTCTAATGAAAGTGAAAAGAAATTAGGTCTTACTTTTATTTTGATTTTGAAATTGTACCTTTATCTTATAAAGAAAAAAGTCTTATATGATTGCTTATGTAAAAGGAGAAATCACTTTTAAATCACCGACTTATGTGATAGTGGAAACTGGTGGAATTGGATATAAAATAAATATTAGTTTGAATACTTATGCTCAAATTGAAAAGTCTGAGCGAGTAAAGTTATTAACTCATTTTTATGTTAAAGAAGACCAACAAACATTGTATGGTTTCGCAGAAATGATTGAAAAACAACTATTTATTCATTTGATTTCTGTTTCTGGAATTGGTCCAAGTACAGCAAGATTGATGCTTTCGGGAATGACGCCTGATGAGTTGCGTTCAGCGATTATAGGTGAAGATTTGGTTGCTTTCAAAAAAGTAAAAGGAGTTGGTCCAAAAACAGCTAAACGATTAATCTTAGATTTGAAAGATAAATTAGTTAAAGAATCAGGAGATAGTGGTATAGCTGAAACGACAATGACTACTGGAGGAAATACGTTAAGACAGGAAGCGTTATCCGCATTGGTGGCGTTAGGTTATGTGAAAATACAAGCACAAAAAGCCCTTAACAAAACATTGAAAGCAAATCCTACAATAGATTCTGTAGAGAAATTAATTAAATTAGCATTAAAAGAATTTCGATAAGTTTTTGAATTACGAGTTACGAATTTTTAACTCGCAATCTGCAACTCGAAACTCGATAAAAAACCTATTATTTGAATAGAAATTTACACGACTACAATTAATTATTATTTGGCTGAACGGAATAATTATACATTTAATACTAAATAGAATTGTGACGATTTCATGTTACATTCATCATAAAAAAGCCAAAAAACGACGGAAATTGTATCGATTAGTAATTCGCTCGATAATTTAGCGTTTACTAAATGTAAATTCTATTGCCCTACCGCAAAAGATTTTACCATTTTTGTTAGCATTAATAGACAATTATTCGTTCTTGTGAAAAAGTTCGATTAATTATAAGTTTAGTGTAGGACGATTTCAAATTATCCTATGCTTTACTATATATTTATTAATAGCTAATTTTCATTAGTTGTTCTGAAAAGTCTGAAATTTCAATAGTTGATTTTCAATCCTTCAGACTAATTAACGATATAACTAATATTAATTAACTATTTATTTATCATTCAAAAAGAGGAAATTTTGAATAAGCAATTAAAGGGGAATTTTACCAAAGCCATGACAAAGCAATTTTTTACAATTAGACTGCTACTCGGGTGCGTATTGATGAGTGGAACAATGACGTTGGCAGCAAACGACGATTGGAATTGGGATAACGAAATTGATTTTTCACCTAATGCACAACTTAGTCAAGAGAATCCCGATAGTTTAAAACCAATCGAGGATAGAACTGGAGATTATATTAATAATCAAACAACCAATTCTTTTGATTTAAATGATCCTTCTGTTATAGAAAAAAAGGTGACTTATGATCCAGTTACTGGATTGTATATTATTACTGAAAAAGTAGGGAATAGTTATTATCGCCCACCAACATATATGACTTACGATGAGTATATGAAATGGTCAGCGGATAATCAACGTAAAGAATATTTCCAACAATTAGGTCGAAGTGCTTCTGGAAACTCTGCTGATCCTTTGTCTAATTATGACTTAACTGCTCCGATTGCGAATCGAAGTATTTTTGGTGCAAATGAGGAAGGAAACACATTGGTACAAATCGAACCAAAAGGAAATATCGATTTAACTTTTGGTGGAGATTATCAAGTAATTGATAATCCGATTCTAACAGAAAGACAGCGTCGTCAAGGTGGATTTAATTTTGATATGAATATTCAGATGAATGTTCAAGGTACGATTGGGTCTAAAATGAAGTTGCAAACGAATTATAATACACAAGCAACTTTCGATTTTGAGAATCAAATGAAATTAGAATATTCTGGTGATGAAGATCAAATTATCCAAAAAATCGAAGCTGGTAATGTTAGTTTGCCTTTACGTTCCTCTTTAATACAAGGTAGCCAGAGTTTATTTGGTGTGAAAACAGAATTACAATTTGGACGATTACGAATTGCATCTGTATTGTCGCAACAAAAATCAAGGCGTAAAAACTTACAAATACAAGGTGGTGCTCAACAACAACGTTTTGAAGTAACTGCTGATCAATATGATGAAAATCGCCACTTCTTTTTATCTCATTATAATAGAGATAAATATGAAACAGTCTTACAGAATTTACCACAAATCAATACTTTATTTAAGATTACAAAAATGGAAGTTTGGGTGACGAATACTCGAAATTCCACTTCTGATGTGCGTGATGTTGTTGCTTTTTCAGATTTAGGAGAAGGTGATGAGACAAAAATGCATACGGATAATCCGTTGTTGCAACCAAATGCAGCACAGCAAAATTTTGAATTAGATGGTAGAACGCCTTTACCAACTAATAATGCGAATTCGATTTATCAAAATTTATTAAATCGTCCCGACTTAAGAGCTTTGGATAATGCAGTTGCAGGTTTGCAAGCCGCACCTTTTAGTATGGAACAAATTAGAGATTTCCAAAAGGTAAGAGCAAGAAAATTATCAACTTCTGAATATACTTTTCATCCTGATTTAGGATATATTTCTTTGAATTTAACGCTTCAACCTGATGATGTATTAGGTGTGGCTTTTGAATATAATTATAATGGAGAAACTTATCAAGTAGGTGAATTTGCACAAGATGTACCGATTAATCCGGATACTTTAAGTGTTTTATACTTGAAAATGTTGAAAAGTTCAACGCCTCGTGTGGACTTACCGATTTGGGATATTATGATGAAAAATGTTTATTCAATTGGTGCTTATCAAGTGAATCAACAAGATTTTAATTTAGACGTATTTTATCAAGATCCAGGTGGTGCAGCAAAACGTTTCATTCCTGAAAGTTCTTTAAGTGGAAAACCTTTAATTCGTATTTTGAATTTGGATAATCTAAATCGAACTGGTGATCCTGTCCCCGATGGTGCATTTGATTTTGTACCTGGTGTAACGATTAATCCTCGAAATGGTCGAATTATTTTCCCTGTTTTAGAACCATTTGGTAGTTCATTAGCAGAACAATTTGAACCGACGGAAACAACATATCGAGAAAAATATGTTTATGATGAATTATATGATTCCACCGTTTTTATTGCGAGGGAATATCCAGAGTTTAACCGATTTGTCATAAAAGGTAATTATAAATCAAGTGTTTCTTCTGAGATTTCTCTTGGTGCATTTAATATTCCGAGAGGTTCGGTAACCGTAACCGCAGGTGGACAGCAATTAGTAGAAGGACAAGATTATGATGTTGATTATAATATTGGTCGAATAAAGATTATTAATGAAGGAGTTTTAAATTCAGGTTTACCGGTGAATGTTTCCTTTGAGGATAATTCGCTCTTTAGTTTCCAAACCCGAACGCTGATGGGTTCTCGTTTTGACTATTGGATTAATGATAATTTTACCATTGGAGGTACCGTGATGCGTTTGTCTGAACGTCCGTTTACACAAAAAGTAAATATCGGTGATGATCCGATTCAGAATACTGTTTATGGTTTAGATATTAGATTACAAGAAGATGCACCTTTTTTAACAAAACTGGTGGATGCATTGCCATTTGTTGAAACCAAAGCACCATCTCAAATTAGTTTTGATGCGGAAGCAGCTTGGTTGATACCAGATGCTCCAGAAGTGATTAATCAAGCGGAAGATGCAAATGGTGTTTCTTATTTAGATGATTTTGAAGGTAGTTCAAGTTCATTTGATTTGAGAAATCCAGCAAACCAATGGACTTTGGCTTCTGTACCAGATAATGGACAGTTTCCAGAATCTAAATTGGTAGATTCTTTAGCTTATGGTTATAATAGAGCAAAATTATCTTGGTATCAAATTGACCAAAGTGTAAGAGTACAGGTCACTGGAGCAGAAGACAATCCTTATACAAGATTAGTAAGAGAGCAGGAAGTATTTCCAAATCGTGCGATTTTGCCAGGACAGAATGTAGATATTCGTCCATTAGATTTGGCATATTATCCTTCAGTTCGTGGACCTTATAATTATGATGTAGAACAAACGACTTTCTCAGCAGGAATAGAAACTGATGGTTCTTTGAAACAACCAGAAACCCGTTGGGCAGGTATTCAAAGAGCTTTACAAACGAATAATTTTGAAGCAGCAAATATTGAATTTGTTGAGTTTTGGTTATTAAATCCATTTATCGGTGGTGTTGGAGGACAAGGTGGAAATCTTTATGTCAACTTAGGTAATGTTTCGGAAGATGTAATGCGAGATTCTCGTAACTTCTTTGAAAATGGTTTGCCTCGTGAAGATGGAACAACTCGAACAGATACGACAAATTGGTCAAGAGTACCAAGAACACAAGCAATCACAAATGCTTTTGATAATGATCCCGATACTCGGGATGCACAAGATGTGGGTTTAGATGGTTTGAATGATGAAGGAGAACAGTTTGTCTTTAGTACATTTTTGGATAGACTTCAAACAGCAGGCGTTGGTACAGCAACATTAGATACTTTAACAAGAGATCCATCAAGTGATAATTATGTTTATTATAATAACTCAGCATTTGATGAAAATACAGATTTATTAAGTCGTTATTTGAAATTTAATGGTCAAGAAGGAAACTCTCGTTCTCCTCAAGGTGATGAATTATCTGCTGCAACGAATATTCCAGATGCAGAAGATATTAATAATGATAATACATTGAGTGAAACGGAAGCCTTTTTCCAATACAAAATTCCAATTACTAATAATGGAAATGAATTAGAAATTGGTAATTATGTAACGGACGTAATTGAAGAAGTTCAAGGGCAAAAATGGTATCAATTCCGTATTCCTGTTGATCAATTTACGAGTCGTCATGGTGGAATTCAAGATTTCCGTTCTATTCGTTTCTTAAGAATCTACTTAACGGATTTTGAAGAACCTGTAGTGATGCGTTTTGCAAGATTCGCTTTGGTGCGTAATCAATGGAGACGTTACCGTAGAAACTTATTGAGTAATGGAATTTTTCATCCAGTTGATAATGATGGAAGTACTTCATTTGATATGACAGCAGTAAGTATTGAAGAAAATTCTAATAAATTTCCATTCCCTTATGTATTGCCTCCAGGAGTGCAGAGAGAGCGAACTATCGGAACGATAGCAGATGCACAACAGAATGAACAAGCCTTAAATCTTCGAGTCTGTGATTTGCAAGATGGAGATGCTCGAGCCGTTTACAAAACCCTTAATTTAGATTTACGGGTTTTTGATCGACTCAAAATGTTTGTTCATGCTGAATCTGACGATGATTTAGAGCCAGGAGATTTGACAGTTTTCATGCGAATGGGAAGTGATTTCGAGAATAATTATTACGAATATGAAATTCCATTGACGATGACGCCACAAGGTACATCGCCAGTCGGAACGCCAAATGAAGATGAAGATTACAAAGCACAAGTTTGGCTGGACGAGAATTCGTTCGATATGAATTTGAAACAGTTCATTGAGTTAAAAGTGGCAAGAGATGCTTCAGGTGCTTCTTTGCAATTGCCTTATGAACAAGCAGATGAAGATAAACCAAATAACTTCTATAGAATTGTCGGTAATCCAGATATGGGTTTAGTTGAAGGTGTCATGATTGGTATTAGAAATACGAAAGATGATGGTGTTCCGAAATGTGCTGAGGTTTGGGTGAATGAGTTGCGAGTAAATGGTTTTGATGAAAGAGGCGGTTATGCAGGTCGTGCGAGATTAGATATGAAATTGGCAGATTTTGGTCAAGTGACTGTTTCTGGTAATTATACGAGTATTGGTTGGGGAAGTTTGGAACAACGAGTGGCTGAACGTGCACGAGAGGAAGTATTACAATATGATATTGCGGGTTCATTCCAATTAGATAAGTTTTTACCTAAAAAATATGGTGTTCGTTTACCAGTCTATGCACAATATTCACAAACATTAGAAACACCAGAATATGATCCGTTCAAATTCGATATTCCTTTGAATCAGTTATTAGATGCAGAAGATAATGTAACGAAACGGGATAGTATTCGAGAACAAGCACGGACAATCACAACGATTAAGTCTGTGAATATGACGAATATTAGAAAGGAACGAACGAATTCTGATAAAAAACCTCAACCGTGGGATATTGAAAATGTTAGTTTAACAGCAGCATTTTCAGAAACAGAAAATAGTGATCCAACGATTCAATCGGATGCTGTGCGTCAATATCGAGGTGCATTAGATTATGGTTATTCAAAACAACCAAATTATATCACACCATTCAAAAAAATAATTAAGACGAATAGTAAATATGTAAAAATAATCAAGGATTTCAATTTTAATCCTGCTCCGAATTCGGTTAGTTTTAATACTGGAATAAATCGTCGTTTTTCTGAAACAACATATCGTTTTGCAGGAGATGCAGAAAACTCAACTTGGTTTGATAAGCGATTTATGTGGGACAGAGTTTATGGTGTACAATGGAATTTATCTCGTGGTTTGAATGTAAGTTTTAATGCGACAAATAATGCAGTAGTTGATGAACCGACAGGAAGATTGGATACACAAGAGAAGCGAGATTCTATTATGACGAATATTAGGAATTTTGGTCGTAATAAAAATTATATGCACGGCTTGAATGTAACTTATACAGTACCATTGAAGCAAATTCCATTCTTAGATTGGATGACGGTTAAAGCATCGTATAACTCTAATTATTCATGGAGTGCAGCAGCTTTAAATTTAGATTCATTAGGAAATGTTATTCAAAATGGAAACGGACGACAGTTGAATGCCGATTTGAATTTTGAGAAATTATATAATAAGTCCAAATATCTGAAAAAGATAAATAGCGGGAAGAAGAAGCGGAAAACGAATAGTCGGAAACGCTCTCGGAATACCGATGATGAAGGACAAAACGAAGTTGGCAACAAAAAGAAGAAGAAAAAGAAGAAAGAAAAAGAGCCATCAAAAGCCGCTCGAGCCATCTTGCGTCCCTTGATGCTTGTCCGAAAAGGTCGAGTCACCTATTCCGAAGATTTCTCTTCTGTAGTACCAGGATTTACGCCTGTCAGTCGAGTACTTGGACAAACAACGGATTTTGCTTCTCCTGGTTGGGAATATATAGCAGGTTTCCGTCCGTCAGATGCTTGGTTAGATGATGCGGCTGCAAACAATTGGATTACAGATAATATCTATTTGAATCAGCAGGTTTTGGGTTCTTATACACAAAATTTTGATGCGAGATTGACGATAGAACCTTTCAAGGATTTCCGTATTGAAGTAGATGCAACAAGAACCTATTCTGAAAATCATTCGGAATTCTTTAAGGTGAAAAATACAGGAGGAATACATGAGCATTTGACACCGAGAGATGTTGGTAGCTTTACAGTTTCTTTCTTTGCAATGAATACTTTATTTACTGGTTTTGATAGTGAAAATTTCGTTTCTGAAACATTCAAGCAGTTTGAAGCAAATAGAAGTATTATTTCACGAAGAATCAATCCTGATGGTTTAATTCACCCTACAGATGGTGCGGATTATACAGAAGGTTATGGTCGTTTTCAGCAAGATGTATTAGTACCTGCATTTATTGCAGCTTATACGGGTGCTGATCCGGGTACAATGGATTTGAACTTATTCAATAGAATGCCAGCACCAAATTGGCGTTTGTCTTACAATGGTTTAAGTAAAGTTGATGCTTTCAAGAAAGTGTTTAAAACATTCAATTTGAAACATGCTTATAAATCAACATTGACCCTAAATCAATTTGTAACGGATTTGAATTATGATGAAAGTAATCCTTTTGCGATTAATCCAACGTCTCAGAATTACTTCTCAGAATTTGAGATTCCAGATATTGTAATTTCAGAACGTTTTGCACCTTTAATAGGAATTGATTTCAAAACGGTTAATGATATTACTGGTCGTTTTGAGTATAAGAAAAGTAGAAATTTAGCAATGAATTTCACGGATTATCAATTGAATGAGACGAATACAACAGAGTTTACTATTTCAGCAGGTTATCGGATCAAAGATTTTGTATTACCAATCAAAATTGGACCAGATAAGGTAAAACCTAAGAATGATTTAAACTTTAAATTTGATTTCTCATTCCGTGATGATATTACTATTAATCACGTTTTGGATCAAGAAACATCAGTCGTAACAAGAGGTTTGAAAACAATTCGTATTTCGCCTTCTATTGATTATGCGATTAATAAAAATATTAATATTCGTTTATTCTACGATAGAAGTCAAACAATACCAGCAACTTCGGCATCTTTCCCGATTACGAATACACAAGCTGGTTTGACGATTCGATATGCACTGAATTAATGAGTGAGGAGTCGTTCACTTTTACTCTTTTGACGAGTGAATAACGGCTTCGCCCCGATAAAAATCGGGATTTCGCAAATGTTCAACTGACGAAAAAAACATAATTAAAAATCCTACTTGAATTTATTTTCGAGTAGGATTTTTTTGTTTTAATAAAATAA
>CAZEOC010000025.1:0-18809 GCA_964513525.1 uncultured Saprospiraceae bacterium
AGCTGTAAAAACTTCTTCCTGTGTTGTTGCAGCGTTTACATCTTCATTTCCTTCTTCAAAAAATGTAGTTTCTAAACCTTTTATTGATTCCGCTTTATTTGTATCATTATCATAATAACTATCAAATAATTGCAAAAACAACCATTGTGTCCACTTGTAATATTTTGGGTCACAAGTCTGTACTTCTCGACTCCAGTCAAATGAAAAACCAATATTATCTAATTGTTCTCGGTAACGAGTTACATTATCCGACGTTGATTTTGCAGGATGTACACCAGTTTGAATGGCATATTGCTCGGCAGGTAAACCAAAAGCATCATAACCCATCGGGTGTAATACATTGAAACCTTTGTGTCTTTTATAGCGTGCAAAAACATCAGAAGCAATATAACCTAACGGATGACCAACATGTAAGCCCGAACCTGATGGATAAGGAAACATATCTAATACATAATATTTCGGTTTATCGCTGTCGTTACTGACCTTATAAACTTCGTTTTGTTCCCAAAACTCCTTCCATTGCTTTTCTATCTGTCGAGGATTGTAATCCATTTTTTCTTTTTTCTTTGTTAATTATTAATCATTAATCGGTAGTTGCATGATGTAGCCAATTAACGAATAACCAATAACGATTAGCAATCATTATTCAATTCGTAATTCCTAAAATTAAAAAAACGTTCCTTTGAGAACGTAATTTGCCGCAAAATTAGTTAAAATCGTTTAGAATGAATAATGGAACCGCAGAATATCGAATATCAAATATCGAATTTTGAATTGTCAGGCTTTGAGTTGTTAATTTATTATGCTTAGGTTAATTAAAATTTTATCTAAATTTTGATTTTTTTTAAAAAAATATACTTTTATAAAACATTTAATAACAAAATTTTAGTAACCATGATTTCTAACAATTTCAAAACAAAAAAAGAGTTGGCACAAGATTTAGGTGTCAGTATGCGAACATTCCAACGTCATTTATCCAACACTAATCTAAATATTCCAAGAGGATTAATTAGTCCAAAACAGCAAGTAGAAATTTATCAAGCATTGGGTTTTTCAGTAGAAGGATAAGTTTAATCAATTTGAAATGGCACGAAATGGCACGAAATGGCGTATCTCCGTATCAATTTATCATTTACCTTTGTAATGTTGTACGACAAAAGAGATAATTAGTTATTATTTCAATTTTTTAATTAAAATTTAATTTCAAAAAAAATTAAGGGCAAATGTTGGAGTACCAGTCCAAAACAAATGCCCTATTATTTAAACTTTAAATTAGCACAAATTTATGAAAAATTTATTTGTTTTTGCAAGCATTTTGCTTGTGAGTAGTATTGTTATGGTGTCTTGTTCTAAGGATGAGGCAATTAGTAAGACAGAAACTTTAGAAAGTTCATTATTAGAAGTTGATTTGAATGAGGTAAGTAGTAAGTTCACAAACGAATATGCTTATTTTGAATCTAATGAAGAATTAAGAGCTTTTTATATTCAGTTCGTTAATTCGGATGAAGCAAGAAAGGAAACTCTATTGAATAAACTTAATTATCAAACATTAGATGAAAAATTAGATGTTATTTATGAAGGAATGATTACGATTGAAACTCGTGAAGCATTTGTCGATTATGTTAGTAATTATTCAGATTTAATTGAAATTGCTATGATAGGTGACGAAGAGGAAGTAATTGAAAAAGAAATCAGCAAACATGCTATTGCTCCTTTTTTAAATACAGATAGAATTATCAAAGTAGGTGATGAATTTAGGAAATTTATTGGTGAGTATTATGTAGCTTCTAGTAATTATGATGATTTAGCTATGATTCATAGAGGTAAAGACATATATAAGTCAGAACTAAACTATGAAAAGGTATTAAGTATTGAGTCAGGGTTTCCACAAAAGAAGACTTCATATTTCTTCGCAGAATTAGGTAATAACCAGAGAAGATGTAAAAATAAACGAAAAGTACAATTAATTGCAGATTTAACTGTTAACGCTACTAATGACCAATATGCAGGAGTCGTTTATGATGTTTTTCCTTACATAGAAGCTGTTGCAAAAAGAAAAGGAATACCTTGTATATGGTATAGATATAAAACACATTTAGAATGGGATAATTTTCATTTTGAGTATATCATCGACGGAAGACCAAAAGTTACATGGTTAGAGAATGATATAAAACTTTATACTAAAGAAATAATAAGAACAAACGGGGATAATTTTTTAGGCTCATATTCTCCAATATGCGAGTGGAAAAAGATTCGTTCTACCATTGGTTCAAGAGGACTTGGAACAAAGGTTATGGATATAGATAATGTTTATTAATTATCATATTTGAATAATGAATATAACCATATTTAGTTTAAGACTTTTTCACATTCAAAAGTTTAAGTAATTTTATTAATCCTACTCAAAGTTGAATTAATAATTATTATATGAATAGAATAAATTCTTAACAATAAAAAGATGAATTAAGTTAAAGATGAAAGTAGTTACTATTTTTAATAGTAACTACTTTCATTAAAATAGAAATAATGAAAAAGGTACTATTAGCATTATTTATTTTTAATGTTCTTAGCTTAAACGCACAAGAACATTTCGAAGTAGAAGCTTCAACAGGTTGGAACTTTTATAATTTATTTGATGATGAGATAGATATCAATGATTTATACGTGGGTTATGGACTTCAATATGGTATTGATGCTTGGTACTCAAGGAAGATAAATAATACATTTGATACTCGTATTGGTATTGGTTATGCAAATTTTTATCATTTAGATTTTGCAGTAAGTGATATTTCTAATTATATGAGTTTAAGATTAGGAACAAATATTCAGACTTTTTGGAAACCGATGAAAGTGACAACTTCTTTATCGTCTTATATTTTATTGCACCAAAATTTACAAGATCGTTTTAATTTCCAAAGACGTTTTTTTACCAATCTTGATTTAGGTTTAAAATTTAGATTAGGAGATAAATTATCTTTAAAATTAGATTCACCAATTTCTTTGATTAAAATGTATCAAGATGATAATATGTCTATTATTCGACGGTTTAATAACACTCCATTAGTTGTCGATGCAGATGTAGAACTGACTGGCTTAAATCTTGGTTTAATTTACCGATTTAAAGATAGTAAAACGATAATTCCTACGATGCGTTTTTCAGGTGTTGAAGATGCCTTATCGATTGAATTATCAAGTAGTATTTTAGTATCTGATTTAATTAATCGACCAGAAGATAAAGATAATTTTTTCCGAAATCCGATTATACAGAATAGTGTAGATGTTTGGTTATCAAAACAAGTCCACGAAAAATTCGATGCTCGAATCGGTTTAGGCTATTCTAACTTTTATCATATTGATTCCGAAGTATTTTTTGCGGATACGGCTCAATCTACCCATTATCTGAATTTCCGATTGGGAACAGATATAAAAACTCGTTGGGAGAAAATTGACCTCAGTTTTGCGATGTCTAATTATATTTCTTTAGAAAAATATCCGCAAGATTTATTTGGTTTCCAACAACGTTTTTTTACAAATTTAGACCTTGGTGTAAAATTTAAGGTAAGCGATAAATTAAATCTTCGAGTAACAACACCTGTTACTTTGTCGCCAATGTTAAGAGGTATCAATTGGGGTTATCGTGATGATAATCAAGATTTGGTAAGAGTTCCATCTACTTCGGTTGGTACAGCAGGTTTAAATGTTGGTTTGATTTATAATTTCAAGTAAAATGATCAATCTTGAATCATAGAACCTGTCTGTACAAACAGGTTCTATAATTCAAAAGTTTATTTCATCTCAAACGTTAGACCTGCGTTTCTCTTTAACCGTTCTAAGAGTTTGTCACCCATTGCGATAGAAGGCGTTAAACAACCGCCGATATTTGGTAAATCATCTTGTGCTAAACAAATGGCACTTTCTGCTAACATCTTACAAGTCGAACCATAACCTGGGTCTTTATCACCAATTACAACGCCTAACATTTTGGAATCATCTGCTAAAGTTGTGAAGAATTTGAATTTATAAAAACCGTTTTCTCTTGTTTTCTTGTCTGGACCTTCGCCTGGACTTGGTAAAACTTGATTAACTATTCTTTTCAAGAAACTTCCTTCTTTTCCTGCGAATAGTAAGGCTAAAACAGCTCCACTTAAATAGGCTTTCATTTTTCCACTAAAACCTTTTCCGCCAATCATGGATTCATCATAACGGAAATCTTTTCCGTATTTGTAACCACTTAAGGCATTACTTCTACGAACTACTTTTGTATTAATAGCCGCCATTATAAATGGATAAACCCAAAGGTTGGTTGCTTTATCATAAATAACTTTGGACAAATCTCGTTTATCGTTTCCTGTTTGTTCTCCTTCTGGATTCAATCCATAAGGATTGGCTAAAACTTTGTAAATTGCTTTATCTGCCTTAGCTTCTTTCATTACATTATTCAAACTCGCAAAAGTTCCTCCACTGATTCCACCACTAAACCCTGCAACTCGCATTCTAATTTGTTTAGCAGGACTTCCAGTTCGTTTATTCGCTTCTTTATGTACAAAGTAAACGCCTAAATCTGAAGGAATAGAGTCAACACCACAAGTATGAACTATTTTAGTTCCGTTCATTTTTGCAGTTTCATGATGTTTATCTATCATTTTTCGCATCCATTGTACTTCACCTGTTAAGTCGCAATAATCAACTTGGTTCTCGACACAAGCGGCGACTAATTTTGAGCCGAATTTAGCATAAGGTCCAACCGTTGTGCAGATAACTTTTGTTTGACGAACCATTTCATTTAAGCTAACTTCATCATTGCTATTTGCTTGGATTAACGGGATGTTTTCGTCTGCTATTTCGTCTCGAACTGTCTTTAATTTATTCAAATTTCGTCCAGCCATTGCCCATTTTACCGATTGATTTACACCATATTTATTAAAAATATATTCGGCAACTAATCGACCTGTAAATCCTGTTGCTCCCCAAATGATGATATCAAACTCTTTGTCTTGTGTCATATTGTTTAATTTATTATACTAATTTCGCTGCATCTAACTTAACCAAAATTGCTATAAGCATTGTGAAGGAAAGTAAAGAAGAACCACCATAACTAATGAAGGGCAACGGAATTCCAATAACTGGCATTAAACCAATCGTCATTCCGACATTAACTAGTAAATGGAAAAATAATATACTGGCAACTCCGTAAGCATATACTCTTGTAAATCTGGAGCGTTGTCTTTCTGCGATTACGACAATTCGCATCAATAGTGAAGTGAACAAGAGAATCAATGCAAATGCACCAATGAAACCATGTTCTTCACCAATTGTACAAAATATAAAATCTGTCACTTGTTCTGGAACAAATTCCATCTTGGTCATTTCTCCTTGTAAGAAACCTTTGCCAGATAATCCGCCAGAACCAATAGCCTTTTTAGATTGGTTGACATTGTATAAAGAACCAAAAAGGTCCGCTTCACTTGGTTTCAGCCAAACGTTAATTCTATCTTTTTGATGTGGTTGTAAAAACTCATTGAAACCATAATTAACAACTGTGGCATAAATTCCTAAAGCAATAGTTGCTGTAAGGAAAACAATAAGATTAGAACGTCTTTTGGTTAGTGTAATTCTCCTTATCCACCAAGCTAACCAAACGACGGCCATTCCAATTGCGGCATACATCATATAATTTTGCGAAGCAACATATATTAATGCTGCTGCAATAATTATAAAACCTATAAATGGTCGATTACTGCGTTGTCCTTGAATCGTTAACGCACTTCCTGTGATTAATATTAAACCGATTAATACATTATAAATATTAAAAACTAAAGAAAGTATAGTTAGAATAACCATCGTTATTCCGAAAATATATAATTGTGCAGGCATTCCTTCACGAAACAATACAATTAATAAAGAGGAATAAACTAAAGCAGAACCAGCATCGCCCTGAAGAACAACCAAACACATTGGTAAACCTAAAATGGCTAAAGCTATTGCTTGGTTTTTGAATTTTTGTAAACTTAGATTGAAAGAACTGAGAAAAGCTGCTAATGCTAAACAGGTAGCAAACTTAGCAGGTTCTGCAGGTTGAATACGTATTGGACCGATAATTAACCAAGATTTTGAACCTGCAATTTCTTTTCCGCCAACCAATGTGAATAGTAATACAAGCATGGCAATTCCAAAAAATATATAAGCCGCTTGTTGATAAAACCGACCATCTATGATTAATAGTAATCCACCTATTAGAATGGAAAAACAAATCCAAACGAATTGATTTCCATGTCGTTCTGCTAAGTCAAAAGGATTTGGACTGTTCTCTACACCAACAGCGTAAATCATTAACCAACCAGTTAAGACCAAACCTAAATACAATACTATGGTTAGCCAATCTATTTCTTTTGCTGAACTTTCAACCGTTCTACTCATTTATATTTTCTTAATTTCTATCTTTCAGATAATTATTACTAACTACTGTTTCAATCCTTTTTGTAATAAATCAGATTTCAACATTCTTTTTTCTAAATACTCTCGACTTTCGGCTATTTCTCCTTTTAAATATTGCTCAATCATTAAACTGGCGATTGGCGCAGCATGTGTCGCTCCATAACGACCATTCTCAACGAAAACTGCAATTGCAATTTTTGGATTATCTCTTGGAGCAAAAGCAATAAAAACCGAATGGTCAGGTCCATGTGGATTTTCAGCTGTTCCAGTTTTTCCACAAACTGAAATGCCATCAATTTGTGCGATTCTTGCTGTTCCAGCTAAGGTTACATCATGCATGCCTTGGACAACAGGTAAAAAATGTTGTCTTCTTACTTTTGTATAATTTTTTGTACGATATTTTAATGGAATTTTAGTGGTATCACTTTTAAATTCTTTTGCTAAATGTGGCGTATAAAACCAACCTCGATTAGCAATTACGGAAGTTAAGTTGGCCATTTGTAATGGTGTAACTAAAAACTCTCCTTGTCCAATTCCTAAAGAGACAATTGATGGCGCTTTCCAACCACCTTTTTTATAAATCTTATTGTAATATGCTGGCGTTGGAACATTTCCAGGCAATTCATTAGGTAAATCGATACCTAATTTTTCGCCCATTCCGAAAGATTTTAAATGTTGCACCAAAGTATCTAATCCTGTTTCCACTTCTTTAAAACCATTTTTCTCTACAGTTTCTCGAAATATTTGGCAAAAATAAGCATTACAAGAATGTTGAATTCCTCTTGCAACATTTGAAGTCGGTGCGTGTCCATGGCAACCAATTCTCAATCTTTTATAAACATAAGCACCGCCACAACTTACACCTCTATTTGGTTCAATTACTCCTTCTTGTAAGGCAACTAAAGCCATGATTGGTTTATAAATTGAGCCTGGAGGATATTGCGCAGAAATCGCACGATTGAATAATGGCTTGGTATTATCCTTTGCCAATTCCATATAAGCTTTTCCTCTATTTCTATTAATAGCTAATAAATTCGGGTCATAACTTGGCGCAGAAACAAAAGCTAAAATTTCACCACTTGAAGGCTCAATTGCAACTATACTTCCACGTTTATTGTGCATTAATTCTTCTCCATATTGTTGTAAATCTAAATCTAAAGTCGAAACTAAATCTAAACCTGAAATCGCAGTGGTATCTCTTTCTCCGTTCTGATAACTTCCTTTCGGAATTCCTAACTTATCTCGTAAAATATATTTCACCCCACGTTTTCCTCTTAACTGCTTTTCATAGGCTAATTCAATTCCACTTTTTCCAATATAATCTCCTTGTTTATAATATTTCTCTTTATCGTTATCCAATTGCTTCCTATCAACCTCTCCAATATAACCTAAAACATGTGCGCCACTTGCAAAAGAATAGCCTCGGACATTTCTTAATTCTATATAAAACCCTGGAAACTCGTATAAACTTTCTTGTAATTTGGCATACATTTCAGGAGAAATCGTACGCCAGAAGATATAGGGTTTATATTTTCTATAATGTCGGCTATTTTTCCAGTCTTTTTCCATATTATCTACAAATTGCTTTTTCGTAATATTTAGCAAATTGCAAAATTTCATGGTATCAATATTCGCATCTACGACTTCATTGTAAGTAACCCAAAGGTCATAAGTCGCATTATTATTGACTAATAATTTTCCGTTTCTATCATAGATTGAGCCACGAGAAGCATAGATAGTTTCTTTCTTCATCGCACTATTTCCTGCTTCACCTCTATATTTTTCTGATAAAACTTGTATCTGAAAACATTTTATTAATAAAACGATAGCCGCAAAAATGAAAATACCTTGTATGATAAATCGTCTGTTCTGAAAATTATCTTGCATATTTTTTAATTCTAATTTTAATCTCTTACGCTTGCAAAGCGATGTTCATCAAAAAACTGATTATTTTTTATTGAAGCAGATTTATTGATTCCTTCAAATTCAAACCCTGCTTTTTCCAACATTCTCATAGAAGCTTTATTGTAATCTAACACGTTTGCAGAAACTCTTTTTAAATCTCTTTCTTCAAACGCATATTTGACCATTAGTTTCAATGCTTCTGTTCCTATTCCTTTTCCCCAAAATGGTTCGCCAATCCAATAACCTAATTCCGCATTTTTGCTGTAATTGAGTTGACTAAAGAAAGTTAAACCAATCATTCCAACAAATTGACCATTCCACTCGATTGCAAATTTAGCAGCATTTTTAGCTGTTTTGCATAAATTAATAAAGCTTTCTGCATCTTTTTCGGTGTAAGGATGTGGAAACTCATCTCGAACATTATTCCAAATCTTAATATTATTTGCTAAACGAGTAAAGTCCGCTTTATCACTCATTTCAACTGGTCTTAAAATTACCTTATTTTTTGAATTTTTCATCTTTCTTTCTGTTTATAATTCGTCAATTAACGAGATTTGAATAAAAAAAAGTTCACTTATAATTCGATTCTACTTTGCAGCATATTTTTCTATTACGGATTTATATAGATTACACTGTTTTATTGACTTCGTATTAGTTCATCAATTTTCAGAAAAAGACAAATTTTGTGTTTTATCCTTTGTCAATCCCTATTCATCTGATTTTTTATTTTTCCTTAAATTGTTTTATCACATTTGTGTAACAAAGGAAAAGAAGCAATCGTCATTTTGATAAATAATTTCTTCTTGGATTTGAATCAATTAAAATTACGAAACTAAAAAAAACGATGAAACAAACACTATTATTAAGTCTAATATTATTACTAACCAGCAGTATTTTTGCACAAAGTACAATAACTGGAAGTATTAAAGATGAAAACCAAAACGGGTTAGAATTTGCGAATGTATTATTATTAAATGCTGTGGATTCAAGTTTGAAAAAAGGTGATTTATCGGATTCAACTGGAGCTTACATTTTTGAAAATATTCCTACTGGAAAATACTTAATTTCTGCTTCAATGGTAGGATATGGAAATATATATTCTGCTGTTTTTGACCTTGGAAATTCGCCACTAAAAATGCCAACTTTAATCTTTAGTGAAGGCACTCGATTGACAGAAGTAGAAGTTACCGCAAAACGCCCTTTTATAGAATTATCTGCTAATAAATTAATCGTTAATGTAGAAAGCAGTCCAACTTCTGCTGGTGATAATGCTTTGGAAGTTTTACGCAAATCTCCTGGTGTTCAAGTTGATGATAATAACAATATTTCCTTAAAAGGAAAACAAGGTGTATTGATAATGATAGATGACAAACGCTCTTATTTATCAAATTCAGAAGTAGCGAGAATGTTGGAAAGTATGCCTGCGAATAGTATTAATCAGATAGAAATCATACTAAATCCGTCCGCAAAATATGATGCTGAAGGTAATGCTGGAATCATTAATATTAAAATGAAAAAAGATAAGAATCTTGGTTTTAATGGAAATGTAAATGTTGGTGGAGGTTATGGGAAGTTCGGTAATACCAACGGAAATTTCACTTTCAATTATCGCCAAAAGAAATTTAATGTCTTTGGAAATGTAGGAAGTTGGTACAATAAAGGATTTCAGATTAATAGAATCAATAGAAGTATTCCATTTAATGGTTTGACAACTGATTTTGAGCAAATAACAGATAGAGAAAACTATTCTCAAGGCGTTTATTATCGTGGTGGCGTAGATTTTTTCTTGACGGATAAAACAACTTTAGGCGTTTTAGTAAATGGAAATCATGGAAATTGGAATTTTGAATCGATATCGAATACAAATATTTCTGGAGATAATCAAGCAGATTTTTCTTTAGTACAAGCAGATAATGAAGGTCGAAGTGAATGGGATAATTTAACTTACAATATCAACTTTAAACAAGAGTTTGAAGGTGGAAAAGAGTTAACAATTGATGCAGATTATTCAACTTACAATAGTGGGAATAATAGTACTTATGATAATTTTTATTTGAATGATGGTTTAGAGGTTGCAACACCATATTATTTGCGTTCTAATAATGATTCAGATATAGATATTTTAGCATTTAAGGCAGATTATACTCATCCAATTTCTGAAAAAATCAGTTTAGAAACAGGAGTGAAAAGTAGTTTTGTTGGAACAGATAATGGTGTTTTATTTGAAGAACAAGATTTAGCTGGAATTTGGTCAAAAGATACAATGCAATCAAATGAATTTGATTTTAATGAAAATATCAATGCAGCTTATATTAATTACAGTCAGCAATTTGAAAAATTCAATTTACAGATAGGTTTGAGAGCTGAACAAACTCGAAATGAAGGCTATTCTGCGACTTTAGATAGTGCATTGAGTCGTCAATATTTGAGTTTGTTTCCAAATGTGAGTTTATCGCATCAATTAGGTGATGACCACAGTTTGAGTTATTCGTATAGTCGAAGAATTGACCGACCATCTTATGAAGATTTGAATCCTTTTACGTTTTTCTTAGACCAATATACTTTTGAGCGAGGAAATCCATTCTTAAATCCTCAATTCACCCATTCTGTAAATGCGTCTTATGGTTTCAAACAAGCGGCATTTTTGACAGTCAGTTATGGACATACAAATGATGCAATGGCAGATATTATAGAGCAAGATGATTCGTTAAATGTAACTTTTCAAACTAAGGCAAATTTAGCAACTTTAGATAATGTGTCTTTTAACTTGTCTTCACCAATTCCAGTTCAAAAATGGTGGATGATGCGAGCAAATCTATCTGCAAATTACAATAGCTTTGTATCAGAATATTCTGGTGGATTTATTGATAATTCTCAATGGAGTTTTAATGGATATTTAGCGAATTATTTTACAATTCGTAAAGGCACAACAGCAGAAATTAGCGGTTGGTACCAATCAAGAAGTTTATTTAGTATGATTGAAATATTACCGATGTATTCGGTCAATATTGGTTTTAGCCAAACGGTTTTGAATGGAAAAGGAACCTTAAAATTCAGTGGAAATGATATTTTTAATATACAAGAATTTAGAGGCGTGATTCAGCAAGATAATGTAGATGCAACAATTAATAATAAATGGCAAACTCGAAGATTTAGTGCTTCATTCACTTATCGATTTGGAAATTCAGACGTGAAACCTGCAAGAAGAAGAGATACTGCAACGGACGAAGAAAGAGAAAGAGCTTCTGGTGGGAATAATTAAAATTGGTAGTTGGTGATTGGTGAAACACTCGAATAAGTCGAGAAAAAATCACCAATCACCGAAACCTAATATTATTTCAAACCTAATTTTGGTTTAACATATTTCATTACATTATCTGCTTTACGAGTATATAATAAATTCCCCGCACTTGAATCAAAAATAAAACGGTAACCTTTTTCTACTGCGATTTGGTCAATTGCAGTACGGATTTTAGTTTGAATTGGCTTGAATAAAGCTTGTTCTTTTTTAATTAAATCTTCCTGCATTTTCTTTTCACGAGCAGCATAATTTTTCTGCATTGTTGCTAACTTTTGCTCTGTTTGTTTTTGTTGTACTTCAGTCATTGTACCAGCTTGTGCTGATTGCATCGCTTGTGCATATACATTTTGCATTTTTGTATAATCCGCTTCTAACGACTTTGATGCCTGTACACTTTGAGCTTTCAATTTTGCTCTTGCTTGTTTCACTTGTGGCATTGCTTCTAATAAAGTTACAGTATCTAAATAACCGAATTTTACTTGTTTCGGTGTTTGGTCAACTGACATAAAAATTAATCCCATCACAACAGCGGTAATTGCTATAATTCCAAAATTTTTCATACTTTTCTTAATTGTTTAGACTTTTTTAATAAATTAAAAACTATAAATCATTGATGATTAAGTCAACATCATAGTCTTTTGAAAAACTACTTTATTTAAATAAAAAAATTGTTTGAACGTCACAAAGATATTAGTCTTTATGAAAATAACAGTAACCAAAGTCGTTTTAACGGACATTTAGTATAATTATTCCCAAACCAATAACTTCAAAACACTCAAACAATCTATTACTTACTTATTTAATAATTGGTACTATTTACTTGGTACTCAGTAATAAGGATATGTAAATCGAATAACAAAATACTCAAAATTTACTTTTTCTTTAATCCATCCACAATATCCTGTGTTTTATCCAATTCTGGATTTGCGTATAACATAGTTGAACCCGAAGAACGGTCTAATATGAAATCATAACCACGCTTTTTAGCATATGCTTCAATTGCTGCATAAACTTTATCTTGAATTGGTTTTACCAATTCTTGGCGTTTTTTGAATAATTCACCGTCTGGACCAAATTTATTTTTCTGGAAATCTTGTGCTTCCTTTTCTTTCTGAATAATTTCGTCTTCTCTTTGTTGTTGTGCTTTTTCTGTTAAAATAACTTTATCCGCTTGATAGTTACGATACAAAGTCTCAATTTCTTGATACTTCTGAGCTACTTGCTGATTCCATTTAGAAGCATAACCATCTAACTTCTTTTGAGCAGAAGCATATTCATCTACACTTACCAAAATCTTTTCTACATCTACATAACAAAAACGCTGTGCATCTACTGCGACACTCATCATTAAAAGTGCTACAATTATTAAAATCCCTTTTTTCATATTTTTAAATTTAGATTATTCATTTTAATTGTCAATAATTAGCTAACGTTCTAACACGTCAATTTAAAGACGGAAATTACAAAAAGGTTGAACTTTTTCAAAACATATTATGTAAACAAGCTTTTTGACTGATTTAACGTCGGTAGAAACTTCGACTTCGTATTTTTTAATTTATAGTTGATACCTCAATCTATGATTTCAAATTTTTCAAATAATTTATTTATTCTTGGTTGTAGAAACCAAATCCCAATTGGAAAAAACATAATCATAAAAAACTCACCGATAAAATCATTAAAAGTAGCCGCTTCTTCCATTTCAACAGATTTTATTGTTTTGGCAACGAAAAAGACAGCATAACCAACTCCAAATATGGTTAATAAATGTAAACCAGAAATTAATAAAAACATTGAAGATGTTACTGCTGTAGCCATTATAAGCATTGGAACAGATAACACAAGTAATACTGAAAAAAGAATAATATAAACGAATGAATAAATCAAACATCGCTTAAATATTCCTAATTTCATATTGATACCTTTTGGTAATTTTGAATAAAATTTAGTACCAACTGACCAGAGCCAACCAAATAGTGGAATAATTACCAGTAAAATATTAATAATATTTGCGAAACCCATAACATTGAAAATAAAAGCAAACGAAGTCTCGTCCATATTTAACATTCTAATTGATATCAAAAATATAAATCCTATTTGAAATAATATCGGAATGCCAAAACCAAGTATAAACAATTGCCAATGTGCAGCTTTCAAAAATCTATTTTCCATTGAAATAAATTAAAATTAAGAAATTAAAGCAAATTATATTCTTCTAATTTGTAATGGCAAAGCCATTCGTCAATCGTCAGCGAAGCGGTCGTTGTTCGTCAAGAGAGGGGAGCGAAGAACTCATAACGTAGTCCTAAAGCCAATTTCGTTTTTTTGTCAACCAAATCATAATCATTGTAATAATAACCATTAAAACCCAAACACCTGCATAACCATATTTCCAATGTAATTCAGGCATATCGTCGAAATTCATTCCGTAAACACCAGCAATGAAAGTCAATGGAATAAAAACCGTAGAAACTATGGTTAATAATTGCATTACACCGTTTGTTCTTTGTGATAAATTCAAATGATGCAATTCCATTAAGTTGTTCGCCAACTCTCGGAAGTCTTTAAATTGTTCTAAAATTTGTTGCAAACGCTCATGTACATCTTTGAAATAACGCTGAGTATTTGGAGCAATAATATCAGATTCTTCTCGTGCTAATTTTCGTACAACTTCTTCCATAGGAAAGACGATTTTACGAATTCCAATTAACTGCTTTTTCAAATCTAAAATATCTTCAATCGAATCATAATGATGACCTTCTTTAATTAATTGTTCTTCAATATTTTCGATTTTATCTTCAAAAAAGCTAACAATTTCTCCTAATTCATCATCAACCGCATCCATCAAACGATATAATAAATAATCTGCACCTCGTTTACGAACCAAACCTTTATCCATTTCAATTCGCTCTCGAACATCGTCAAATACATCGCCAGCCGATTCTTGAAAAGAAATTAAATAATTCTGCCCCAAAATAAAACTGATGTGTTCTTCTTCCACTTCTCCATTAACAATATATAAAGAGCGTAAAGAACAAAAAATGTATTCTTCAAAAGCATCGACTTTGGGTAAATGTCGGCTATCATCAATAATATCATCAATCAATAAATGATGCCATTTATAAAACTTTCCTACCTCTTTTACGGCTTCAGCGTCGGTTGTATCGAAATTATACCAAGTAACTTTTCCTTCTTCTGCAGCTGCAATAGGAACATTTTTTTCAAATAAGGTTGAGTTATGGTTATAGGTTATTTTTTGCATTTGGTTTGGTTTTCTATGACTTATACTATACTTTTTTCCATTTTATAATGTGGAATTTCAACCTCATAAAATAGTTCACCTACTTTCTTATAAGCTAATTTTTCATAAAAAGGACAAGCAACTTCTCTGGCGTGTAAGACAATTTTATGGTAACCATTTGCTTTTGAATATTGCTCAAAATAAGCGACCATTTTTTGTCCAATTCCTTTTTTTTGATGTGTTTCCGCAACAGCAACTTGACGCATTTTGGCGATTTTATCACCATAATCCTGCAAAAGCATACAACCAATTAATTCATCATTTTCATAATAACCAATATGAATTTGATTGTACTCCTTTGCTAAATCTTCTGCATAAAAAACTAAACCCAATGGTTTTCGCAAAACATCATCTCGTAAGCGAATTGACTCATCATAAGCTGGAGTTCCAAATTCAAAAGTTGTAATCATAAATATTGTGTTGTATTGAACTCATCCCCAACCCCTCTCTTTTAAGAGAGGAGTTGGGGTGAGTTTCCCCTTTTTTCATTAAGAATAAAAATACCAAACAGCTGCCATAATTAATACATTAATACCAACCAATATCCAAAAGAAAGTAACGGAATCTCCAATCAATCTTTCTTCCACATATTCATCAACTCTACGTTGAACTACAGGTTGAATTTGAGCTAAATTTTCTTGTTTTAATTCGGTTGTTGTACTCACTTCTCGCAAAGCTGCTGCAATCGGCACTTCCTCCAATAAGAAAGATAAAATAAAACGAATTGGCGCAGGTAATTTCTCATCTATACTTTTAATAAAACCTTTTTTGTCCTTTACTTTATCTCCAGAGAAAGTTGCCCCTAAACCAGTCTTTTCACTACCGAAAACGGCTGCTTTAGTAATATTACCGATTACCGTTTCTACCAAAGAATGGGCAGAATTATAAACTCCAACGACACCTTGACGAAGTGCGTTTCCTCGACCTAACCAAAAGTAAACAAAAGGGAAACCAACTAAGAAAACCGCAATCATGATAATTGCTGGAATACTATTTTGCCAACTTGCTGTTCCTATCCATTTGAATAAAAAGACAAAAGCAAAAATCCAATTCAACAAAATTCCGGATATAAAAGGTAAAACAATTCGCATGACGAATTTGAATGCTTCTTTGGCGTAATAAGCCGATTTTGATAATATGCTCATTGATTCTTCTTTTTAAAACTAATTTTTGATAAAAATAGCAAAACTTTATTTCATAAAACAAAGAACCTGTTAAGGAAATTCTTAACAGGTTCTTGGAAATGAAATTTTGAAGTATCAAAAACCTTAAAGGTGTCTGATACTTTAAAAAATATTAAACCAAACTCCAAGTCGTTCCGTCTGCGCCATCTTTCAACTTGATTCCAGCAGCAGCTAATCCATCTCGAATTTTGTCCGAAGCAGCCCAATCTTTATTTGTTCGAGCATCTTTTCGCATTTCGATTAAGATATTTAAAACATTATCCAAAACTGCATCATTATTCGATTCTTCGACTTGTAAACCGAAGATATCTTCAATGAAAATTTTGAATGTATCTTGCAAACGTTTTAAAGTCGCTTTGCTAATATGATTCAATTTCAATTGCTTATTCTGAAACGCATTTACTTTTGACATTAACTCAAATAAAACCGCCAAAACACGAGGCGTATTAAAATCGTCATTCATAAAAGTATGAGCATCATCAATCAAAGCATTGATTGTTTTATCTTCTTCATTGACTTTTTCTTTGCCAATATATTCCAGATTATTCAACGTTTTATAAGCCGCCATCAATCTTTGGTAAGACTTTTCTGCTGCTTTTAGTGCATCATCTGAAAAATCACAAACGCTACGATAATGTGAACGCAAAAAGAAAAAGCGTAAAGTCATCGGACTATAAGCCTGCGACAATAATTGATGTTCTCCTGAAAATAATTCTCTTGGCAAAATTGAATTTCCTAAGCTTTTCGACATTTTCGTGCCTTCAAAAGTTAGCATATTCGTATGTAGCCAATAGTTAGCAGGAGCAGTTCCACAACATCCGATATTTTGAGCGATTTCATTTTCGTGATGCGGAAATTGTAAGTCTAATCCACCACCATGAATATCAAAATGCTCGCCCAAATACTTCGTACTCATCGCAGAACATTCTAAATGCCAACCAGGAAAACCAATTCCCCACGGAGAATCCCAACGCATGATATGATTTTCATTCGCTTTCATCCAAATCGCAAAATCAGAAGGATGATTTTTCTCACTTTGAGCTTTCAAATTCCGAGTTTCTACGCGTAAATCTTCTAACTTCTTACCCGAAAGTTGACCATATTCTTTATGCTTTTCTGCAAACTGCACCGTTTTGAAATAGACCGAACCATTGCGTTCATACGCATGACCGTTTTTCAAAATCTGTTCTACCATTTCAATTTGCTCAATGATATGACCCGTCGCAGAAGGTTCGATACTCGGCGGATGATTATTCAACATCGACATTACAGAATGAAAATCCGTTGTATATCGTTGTACAATTTCCATTGGCTCAATCTGCTCAACTCTTGCTTTTTTAGCGATTTTATCTTCGCCCGTCATTTCTTCATCGTTCTCCAAATGCCCAACATCAGTGATGTTACGAACATATCGAACTTTATATCCTAAATGTAACAAGTAACGATAAATCAAATCAAAGCTCGTAAAGGTGCGACAGTTTCCTAAATGCACATCGCTATAAACTGTCGGTCCACAAACGTACATTCCGACACTTCCTTCATTAATCGACTTAAAAGCCTCTTTGCTTCGACTTAAACTATTGTAAACCTGTAATTGATTCTCTTGTGCTTGCATATCGCAAAAATACTGTTTTTCGTGAAGTATTAAATATTAAGTATTAAATATTTTATTGAATTAGTTTTAATTAACAAGGAATCTAAAACCTAAATAGAAACCATCATTTAGGTACTGAATCAAGTTTAGTACAGGCTAAAGTCGGAATCTTCCAAATATAAAAAGAACAAAACTTTATTGAAAGTATAATTTCACCCAACTGTTTTCATTCCTTAAACTGTTATTTCAATATGAAAAATCTATTAACCATTTTTTTATTAATAATCGTTCAATTTTCGTTTGGACAATCGGGAAGTATTCGGGGATTTGTTACAGATTCTAATAATGAATTATTAAAAGAAGCATTCATTCTTATTGAAAAAGAAGGGGAAATTATAGATAGAACTAAAACTAATATTTATGGAGAATATAAGTTTGATAGTTTAGAAACAGGTATCTATGATTTTTTTATTGGAAAACAATTTTGCAGAGAAAAAGAAATTTTTGGAATTGTACTTTTTGAAGGTGAAACAATAGTTATCAATTTTGATTTAGAGAAGATTGATTTAGATTCATCTTACTTGCCAAGTAAAAAGAGAGAAATTGAAAATAAAATAATTTATCGATTTCAACCTAAAAAATCTATTTATTCATCAGGTAAATTAGTTGGAAAGGTGGACTCAGAAAGTAAAAAAATGGGAAACTTTATTGTACGCATTAAACAAAATAACCAAGTTCTGCATCAAACAAAAACCGATTCATTAGGTCGTTTTATGATAGAAGGGATAAGTTTAGGAAAATATGATATTGAAGTTCAAAAAGACAGATATGAAACAGTTTCTTGGAAAGGTTTTAAAATTGAATACAATACAATACTTGGATTTTATGAGATTCATTTTGAAATACAAAAAAGTACAATTACCTATTTTGACAGCTATTTTAGCTTAACACATCTTTCATGGTTTTTAGAAAATAAAATACATTTAAACTTCACACAAAACACTACTTTTTCGGCTAACGAAATTGAACGAAGTCCAATTAAAAATTAAAAAAATGAAAAACTTATTAATATTAATAATGCTAAGTTTTACT
>CAZEOC010000026.1:0-18762 GCA_964513525.1 uncultured Saprospiraceae bacterium
ATTTCTACATTACCCACTTGACGCATACGTTTCTTTCCTTTTTTCTGCTTTTCTAATAATTTACGTTTACGAGAAATATCACCACCATAACATTTTGCAGTAACATCTTTACGTAAAGCAGAAATTGTTTCTCTTGCAATAACTTTTGCACCAATTGCGGCTTGTATTGCAATAACAAATTGCTGACGAGGAAGTAAATCTTTTAATTTTTTACATAAACGACGACCAAAATATTCTGCTTTTGTACGGTGAATCAAAGAAGAAAAGGCATCTACTGATTCTCCATTTAATTTTATATCTAAACGGACTAAATCCGATTGCTTGAACCCTGTAACATGATAATCAAAAGAAGCATAACCTTTTGAAATTGATTTTAATCTATCATAAAAATCAAACACAATTTCTGCTAAAGGCAATTCAAAAGTCAGTTCTACTCTACTTTCTGATAAATATACTTGATTTGTAATCATTCCACGTTTGTCCAAACAAAGATTAATAATTCCGCCAATAAAATCTGGTTTAGAAATTATTTGTGCTTGTATAAAAGGTTCTTCGATTGATTCCAATAATATTGGTTCAGGCATATCTGAAGGTGTACGGATAGAAATACGTTCGTTATTCTTTTTCAGTGTTGCGAAATAACTAACATTTGGTACAGTTGTAATTAAATTCTGGTCAAATTCACGAGTCAGACGCTCTTGAATTATCTCCATATGTAACATTCCTAAGAATCCACAACGGAAACCAAAACCTAATGCTTCAGACGTTTCTGGCTCGAATACCAAGGAAGCATCATTCAATTGTAGCTTCTCTAAACTATCTCGTAGTGATTCATAATCATCACTTTCCATAGGGAATAGACCAGCATAAACCATTGGTTTCACCTCTTCGAATCCTTGAATACTATCAGGAGCAGGGTTTTCCACCAAAGTCATTGTATCTCCAACCTTAATTTCTTTAGATTCTTTGATTCCAGTGACAATGTATCCTACATTTCCAGCTTGAATTTCTTTCTTTGGAACTTGTTCTAACTTTAAAACACCAATTTCATTTGCTTGATATTCTCCTTTTGTATTCATAAAAAGAATTTGGTCATTCTTTTTAATTGTTCCATTCATGATTCTGTAATACGCAATTACTCCACGGAAAGGATTAAAATGCGAATCAAAAATTAAAGCTTGAAGTGGAGCTTCTGGATCACCTTTTGGTGCAGGAACTCTATCAATGATTGCATTCAATACATCATCTACACCAAAACCAGTTTTAGCACTACAAAGTACCATATCTTCTGGATCGGTTCCGATTAAATCCTCAATTTGATCTTGAACTTCTTCGACCATTGCACTCGGCATATCAATCTTATTAATGACTGGAATAATTTCTAAATCATGTTCCAATGCTAAATATAAGTTTGAAATAGTTTGTGCTTGTATTCCTTGAGCTGCATCTACAATCAATAATGCACCTTCACAAGCTGCAATTGAACGGGATACTTCATAAGAAAAATCCACATGTCCTGGTGTATCAATTAAGTTCAATGTATATGCTTCGCCATCTCTGACAAAGTCCATCTGGATAGCGTGACTTTTAATCGTAATTCCACGTTCTCGCTCAATATCCATATCATCTAACGCCTGATTCGTCATATTACGATCAGAAATCGTCTGCGTCAATTCCAACAAACGGTCAGCCAAGGTGCTTTTTCCGTGATCAATATGTGCTATGATGCAAAAGTTTCTAATATTCTTCATATGGTGCAAAAATAAGGTTTCCTTTTCAATTTATTCCGAAAAATGAAATTATCTATTTTAAATCTAAATAATTTATTTTTTTTCAATGATTCTGTCTAGAAGTATTCTATTTAATTTACGTTCAAAAATGAGTACAATAACTAATTTTCCTTCAAGATTTTATTTGTAAGTACTAAAGCGACTTCTGCGACTGGGATTATTTTATTAATGAAAATTTGAATTTGAAATTCTCCATTAAAATCAATATTCAAGATATTATAATGAGAATCATCGTCAATAATATCAACTGCTAAAGAGAAGATTGTTGAATATAGAAATGTTTCATAGCGGTTTGCAGCCACATAATAATTATCTTCTTCAGCTTTATAAGCAATGACAATTCTTTTATTGGTAATCCAAAATAGTCCATCTTCTCCACTTAAATATAATTCTATTTCTTCTCCATTTATTAATAAAGTATCAATAGGTGTATATTTATTATCTTCAAATTTCTCCAGTCGAACAATTAATTTTTCTCTCAATTTCCTACTGTTTTGATAAAATAAGTTCTAGATATTAAAATAAATACCATTTTAACTATAAAACACCACGCATCAAACATGTTGTAATTTGTCGTTCTAATTCTATTTGATTAAAATCACGATTTCTGCTATACCAAGAATATAACCAACGAAGAGTTGAAAGAATGGAAAATAAGATAATTTCCGTATCTACATCTTTGAAAACTTTTTCTGCTTTTCCTTGATTTATAATAGATTTAAAATGATTTTCATAATCATCTCTTAGACTTATATATTCTTCTTTTAATGGAGATTCTAAATGTATCCATTCTCCTGCAATTAAAGCAATTGCGTCAGTGTATTCTATCGTTAAACGAACATGAACAGCAATTAATCTTTCTAATTTTTGTTGTGTTTCTAAATTAGAATTTTGAACTGCGTCCATTTCTTTAGTAAAGATTTTCGCAATTTCTAATAACAATTCATTAAGCAATTCTTGTTTAGAATTGATGTGATTATAGATACTTGCAGCTTTGATTCCAACCGCTTCCGCAATGTCTCGCATTGAAGTTGCTTTGAATCCTCTCTTTCTGAAAAGTTTGGCTGCTGCTTGTTTTATTTCGTTTCTTCTTGAAATCATAATATGCTGTAAAGGTAGAAGAAAACTTTAGACTTGACAACAAAAAAGTACTCACTAAAATCGTTTTTAATATAAAGTAATCATACAAAAATTAGAAAGACTTTAACATGATTTCCATATTAAAGTCTTTCTGATTTTACTATTCATTAACTATTTTTATAAAACATCTTCTAATGTATCGTTCGTTCTGAACTTGGATATATCCCCACTTTCAGATAACATCAAAGCTAAATTTTTTGTATTATCAAATTGTGCCAAAATAATAATCAACATGACTGTAATAGGAACACTCAAAAGCATTCCTACAATTCCCCAAATTGCACCCCAAAGTACTAAAGCAACGATTACAACAAAAGGGCTAATATTTAAAGAATTACCCATAATTTTTGGTTCTATAAAGTTTCCAACTACTAATTGTATCAATCCAACTATTACTAAAACCCAAATCGCAGGTGTTAAATCTGCAAATTGTAAGAGTGCGACGATTGTTGGAAATGCAGTTGCAATCAAAGAACCAATACTTGGAATATAGTTTAATAAGAATATTAATATTGCCCATAATATTGGAGAATCTACACCAATTATCAATAAAGCAAAATAACTCATAACTCCCGTTAATAAACTTACCATTGTTTTTAATACTAAATATTCACTAAATAAATTATCTATTTCTTGTATAATAAATGATACTTTTTTGAATCTTTCTTGATTTGGGAAAAGTGCTTTAAATTTATCTCTAAATATCTGTTCTTCTAACATTAAAAAGATAACATAAAGAACAATCATGAAACTATCTGCAAGTATAACAGAAAGTGCATTTAAGACAGGTTCTAATACTGACGCATAATCAAAGTCTGCTAAGAAGGCAACTCCTTTTTCTAAAATATCATAATCGTATCTCGCTAATAATGTATCATTTAGATTATAAATATTTTTTTGATATTGCGGTAATACTTCGTAAAATTGAGAAATTCCTGTTAAAATTAGATTAGACAAAATTCCTAATATTAAAAATATTGCACCAAAAGAAATGATATTTTGAAGCCAAACTGGTAGAAAATTGGTAACGAATTTAGATTTATTAATAAAACTGCGTACACCTCTAACCATATCCCAAACTAAAAATGCCAAAATCAAGGGAATTAAATAACTACTTGCACCCATTAAAAAATAGGTTATTCCAAATAATATCACGGTTAAATATGCGGTTCTTTGTAAATTCATTTTGTTGATTTTTCTTAATTTTAATGTAAGATAGAAAATAATTAAAAATCAAAAGTACATTTACAGTATGAAGCAAAAAGATATGAATATGGTTATGGCTGCTGTTACTGTTTTAGTAATGCTCAAAACCATGATGAATAGTGCATTTCGCAATCAAAACATATTAGAAGACGGAGAAAATGAAGCTGAATTTGATGAGTCTCCAAGTCAAGTTTCTGATTTTGAATATGAATATTTGAATGATTTATTGGAAAATGAAGATTTTGATTTTAAACAATTAAACATTGAAGATTTTGAGGATTTAGATTTTCAGAAATTAATAACTGAATTGAATAGTAATTTGACTACTAAACTTGAAATTATGAAACATTCTCCAGTTTTAAATAAATTGCTTTCGATAGATAAAACAGATAATGATTTTGAAGCTGGTGAAGCAATCAGCGATTCTTAGATTAAATCATTCCCTTTTTGGGATTTTTGCCCTAATTTAATTCTTAAAACATTAATAAATCTTAATCAGGTCTTCAATCGACCCAATTAAACTATGTCACATTTTGTTTATAATTTTTATTTTCATAGTTATTTATCCTTCATATTTGCTGATGTAATTAAAAACATAATAAATATCTCAGTATTTATAAAAAAAGCTGGATATGTGAAAACTTGGCAAGGTATTCTATATACATAAGATGTACTATGAAAGTTTCACCTAAAAATATTTACTAAACAATTTTGGAAATGATATCTATAAAAAAACTACAAACGATTAATTTGAAAACATTTACTGTCATAGGTTTATTATGTTTTCTTGCATTCAATGTAAATGCTCAAAAAGGAGAGCGTACAATTGATTTCGAAGAAAGCGCAGAACGTTCAGGCGTTGCTTATGATTTTCAAGATGTTGAAGAATCTGAAATAAATATATTAAAGACTTTTTTACATTCTAATCATTCTTCTTTTTCAATTACGATTTATGATTTTAAAGATGAAAAAGTTAAGGTTTTAATTTATGATGTAAATACACAAAAGAGATTATATTCATTAAATGTAACTCCAAATGATGATATTTATAATGTAGAGCTTTTGACTAAGCCACTTCCGAAAGGAACTTATCATGTGGTTGTTAAGGGAGAATCTCGAGTAATTCCAAAACAAATGACTGTAAACTAATTACATCAAATATGTTTTTAGAAATAAAAAATGCTTACCGAAATAATTCGGTAAGCATTTTTTTTATGGATTCATTGAAAGAGTTTATCTCATAAAGTACAACTTAGGAAATCTTTTTGGTTCTACTTCATGCATTAACTCATAAACCGTTTCAAAAACAGAATCTGCATTTGGCTTAGAGAAATAATCTCCATCAGAACCGTAAGGCGTTCTATGTGCTGCAGCTGTTAGAGTACGAGGTTCTGAATCTAAATGAAAATACCCTTTTTGCTTTTCTAAAACTTCTTGCATCATAAAAGCAGTTGCACCTCCTGGTACATCTTCATCCATGAATACAATTCTATTTGTCTTTTTCAAAGAAGCACCAATAATTCCATATCTATCAAGAGGCATCAAAGTTTGTGCATCGATTAATTCAACAGAAATACCTGCATCTTCTAACCATTTGATTCCTTTTTCTGCTTCTCTAATACAAGAACCATAAGTAACTAAAGTAACATCAGTCCCTGGAATTAATATTTCTGGAACACCTAAAGGAACTGTAAATTCTAATAAATTATCTGGTTGTTTTTCCTTTAAACGATATCCGTTCAAACACTCAATTAAAACTGCTGGTTCTTGTGATTGTAGCATTGTATTATACATTCCTACTGCTTGAACCATATTTCTTGGTGTTAACAAATACACACCTCTTAATGCATGAATCAATACACCCATTGGCGAACCTGCATGCCAGATTCCTTCTAAACGATGTCCTCGTGTTCGAATAATCATTGGAGCAATCTGAGTTCCTTTTGTTCTATATTGAAGTGTTGCCAAATCATCCGTCAATGGCGTTAAACCATACATTAAATAATCTAAATATTGAATCTCTGCAATTGGTCGGAAACCTCTCATAGCCAAACCTATTCCTTGTCCCATGATTGTCCATTCTCGAATTCCTGCATCAAAAATACGTTCTTCGCCATACTTTTCTTGCAATCCTGCGAAACCTTGATTTACATCTCCAATTTGACCAACATCTTCTCCAAATGCTACTAAATTTTTATTAATTGCAAATGATTCATCAAAATAATTATTTAATACTTCATAACCATTTTTAATTAACGAATCATCACTATAGATAGGAGAAACTTCGGGAATCATTAAAGCCGACTTCTCCCCTTCTAAATGTAAATGTGTATGATAGTTTTCATCTCCCTCTTTTACCACTTTTGCCAACCATTCTTCTAATACTAATTGAGGATTAGTTCTTTCAGCTTTTAATATTCTTAAAGCTGATTTAACGTTTTCAATCACATCTTTACGGACAGGATTATAAAGATTATTTAATTTGGATTTAATTGCTGCAATTACAGTATTATGCTTAGAAACAGCAATCAAATTATCATAAATTCCATTTATAGTTTTAATACTTTTCCTAATTGGATTATTATAACTCTTCCAAGCTTTACTTTTAGCAGCTTTTACAAATTGCTTTGCTTCTTTACGAATTGCTTCAGCTTCAGATTGTGTCAATACCTCTTTCGCTATTAACCATTTCTCAAATTGGTCAATACAATCCCACTCTTTTTCCCATGCTAATCGCTCCGCATCTTTATATCTTTCATGAGAACCAGAAGTTGAGTGCCCTTGTGGTTGTGTCACTTCCTGAATGTGAAATAAAGCAGGTTTATGCGTTTTTCGCATATTCTCAATACCATAATCATAGGCTTTTACTAATTCTGAATAATTCCAAGCCTTTACTACATATATATCAATACCTTCTCCTTCTTCATCAGATTGAAAACCTGCTAAAGCTTCCGAAATACTTCCCTTTGTTGTTTGGTATTCAACAGGAACTGAAATCCCATAACCATCATCCCAAACAGATACTGCTAAAGGTACTTGCATGACACCAGCGGCATTCATAGTTTCCCAAAATGCACCTTCTGACGTACTCGCATCACCGATTGTACAAAAAGCAATCTCTTTTCCATTATTAGAAAAGTCTGTATTTTTTAAATTTTTATTTTCTCGATATAATTTTGAAGCTAAGGCTAACCCCAAAGCACGAGCCATTTGTCCTCCTGTAGTAGATATATCAGAACTTACATTTTTCAGTTCTTTTAATGGTTTCCAATTATTATGTTCATCAAGGTAAGGTGTTGAAAAATGTGAATTCATTTGGCGCCCTCCAGAAAAAGGGTCATTCTCAGGATCAGCATATAATTGAGCAAAGAAATCTTCAACAGTTCCTAATCCTGCCGCAAATATAAAAGTCTGGTCTCTATAATATCCTGAACGAAAATCACCATTTTTGAAAGCTCTCGCCATCGCAACTTGTGGTAATTCTTTACCATCTCCTGTGATTCCAAATTTTGCTTTTCCAGATAATACTTCTCTTCGAGCTAATATTGAAGCTTCTCGACTGATACAACAGATTCTAAAATCTTCAATAATTTCATTTACTTTAACATTCTTAAGCGGTGATTTTAAAGATTCTTTTTTTGTCATAGCCAATTTTCAAATAATTTTTGGTTCAACTTCTGAATACTTTTGCATCTTCTATACTTAATCATTTTACAAAAAAATCAGAAATAATACTTTTTCCCTTGTTCAAAGAAAATAATGTATTTATTCAATTTGCCTTCTTTAGATTTTGTTTGATACAAAAATCTCAAAATATAAGAGAGGCATATATTAAGAATTAAAAAAGGTAGAAAAATGGATAATAAGGATAATTTATAGTTTTATAAAATTTTCACAAGCTTACTTTTCAAGCGAGATATGCAAATATAATCAATAATTACAAAATATTATTTGGAAAGAAGTCTGCTTAATATATTACAGACAAAATTTATTTGTTTAATCTTCCTTTTTCTACCAGAAATTTTTTGTTCCCTTTCGAACATTTTACGTCAATATTCTATACAAATAGAAAATATATTCACTAAAAACTTGTATAACTAAATATTTAGTTATACATTTGTTTTATGATTTTAACTTAACAATAAGTTTGTTGTACTTAACAAAAAGGGTGTAAAAAACATTAAGTTATCAAATTGTAACGTTCAATAGCCATAATGACACGTTTAACATAAAATGTGGGTGTTGGTATGGAAATTGAAAATTTATTTATCGTACTTTGCAATGTAAATTAAGAAACTTCATAGCAAGTATTGATACAAAATTTCAAAAGAAAAAAATTCTATTAATTAAAAATTAAATTAGTAATGAAAAAATTATTGTCTTTAATCGTTTTAGTTGCATTAACTGCAACCGTAACTTTCGCACAAAAAGCAACTAAGAAAGCTCCTGCAATGAAATTCGAGCAAACAACAGTTGATTATGGAACAATCCAACAGAATTCGGATCCTTTACGTGTTTTCACTTTCAAAAACACAGGTGATTCTCCATTAATTATTACAGGAGCAAAAGGAAGCTGTGGATGTACAGTACCTTCATACCCGAAGAAGCCAATTGCACCGGGAGAAACTGCAAACATTGAAGTACGTTATGACACTAAGCGTGTTGGAGCATTCCGTAAATCAGTTCGTATTACAACGAATGAGAAAACAATGCAAAAGTCTAAAAATGAGCAAGGTGAAATCGTTGAGAAAGAAGCGCCTAAAACACACATCTTATATATCAAAGGTGATGTAAAACAAAAGGCAGCAGCTCCAGCAGGAACGCCAGCTAAATCTAAAAGTATCATTGAGCAGTAATCAATTTTATATTTAGAAATGCAAAAAGCTGAATCACAAATTTTGTGATTCAGCTTTTTTTTTGATTATTTATCAAATAATAATAGATTTGATAATTCACTAAATCATCTTTCAAATAATTCTAAGTAACAAAAGCATTCATTATTTAAATACCTTTTATAGATATTTATCTGATAATTAATATACATTCGTTCAATTATAATTAAAACTAAAATGATGATTCAAATTCAATATTATAAAACGCCTGTTGGAGAATTAATTTTAGGGAGTTTTGAGGAAGAGCTTTGTCTTTGTGATTGGAAATATAGAAAAATGCGCCCTGCTATTGATAAACGAATTAAAACTGCATTAAAAACTGATTATGAAATTGGTACATCTAAAGTAATCAAGGAAACAATAGAACAATTAGAGGCTTATTTTAAAGAAAAGCGAACTACTTTTTCTATTCCGCTAAAATTAATTGGCACTGATTTTCAGCAATCCGTTTGGAATGCGTTATTAAAAATTCCTTTTGGTAAAACGGCTTCTTATCTTGAATTATCAAAAATATTAGGCAATGAGAAAGCAATTCGAGCAGTAGCAACTGCAAATGGCGCAAATGCACATTCTATTATTGTTCCGTGTCATCGAATTATTGGTAGTGATGGAAGTATGGTTGGTTATGCTGGCGGTTTACCTGCAAAGAAAAAACTATTGAGATTAGAGAAAGCTTTAGGAAATGAACAATTAAGTTTGTTTTAAACGCTTTGATAGAGTGAAGTATCTGAACAAAAAAAAATGACGACAAAGTGTCGTCATTATTAACATTTATTAAACCTAAAAAAAACTATTAAAACTTAAAAATTGATAGTTTACGTGTACTTTATTATTCTATAAATTAGTGGTATTAATTTTATTCAATTGGAAATTATTCTAACATGATTATTTTTGAGCTACTGTAGTATCAGTTCCGTATATATTCAAACTTATTTCGTAATCAAAATCAGTCCATTTACCGTTCTTCATTCTATCTGCACCTGGAGAATTAAAATTCACTTTTGTGATTACTAATTCGATTTTTCCAATTTCTTCATTACGTAAATCAACAGTTTCAAACCATTCTTCGATAGTTCTTCCAACATGACTTTTTACCTTATTTACTTTATGACCAACTTTCAAAGTAGCATACTTATCAGAAGTTAAAATGCTGCAAAAGTTTTGAAATTGAATTCCACCGTTAGTTGCGTTAACTGTAAAAACATTTGATTCCCCTTTTTCAGAAACTACAATGTTATCGAAAATCATCGTTTGTGCCATCAAATCTGTATTCGTTTCATAGAATCCAATTTGTGGAATTATTGTATTTACTGTTCCCATAACACCGCCTTGCGTTTTTGTTGATAAACTTGCTAAAAGTTGTGCATTTACTGAAGTAGAGAAAGTAAACAAAACAATAATGATGATTCCAATATTTTTCATGTTAGTTATTTTAGGTATTATTAATACTGATAGTCCATTATATACTAAATCAATGCCAATAATTTTAAATATTTGAATATCAACGTTTTATAAAAATAAAATAAAATAATTTATTCCCATTTTGATACTTTTTTTTGATAATGAATAGTAGCGGTAATTTGTGACATGAAATTTAGTATTATAAATAACGATTATTGTCTTTATCTTTGTAGAAAATACTTAAAACGATATGAGAGTTAGAAAGAAAAAAATCTATAGAACTAAACGAGAACGATTATTAAGAGATATTCGTAATATGAAATTGATTTTAATTTTTGGTGGAATTGCATTAGTCGTTTGGATTTTATTTAAATGGCAAGAAATTTCAGATTGGTTTATTTTGACTTTTTAAATAGAAAATCAAAGTTCACTGGATATTAAAAAATAAGGATTTGAAAATTATTCAAATCCTTATTTTGATAGCTTAAAATTGTAATCCAAATCTTATTGATGTTCGATGAAAAGTTAAATCATCTTCATACCGACCTTGCCAATTATCAAATGAATATTTTGCATGCTGCATGCTATAGCCAATTTCCATTGTAAAAGCAACATTTGAACGAGAAGGAAATCGAAATCCAATTTTCGGATGTAAATATAAACCACCATTTGCTTCTAACATTCCTAAGAAATTATTGCTTTGCACTGCAGCAATTCCATATCCCATTTGTGCCGAATAATAAGCTGAAAAAGGTTTTTCTGAAAAATAACCTCTTGCTTCCAAATACAAAGGATAAACATTCTCCGTATCATAATAAAAGTAAGAATCTGCCCCTACTCCAACTCCAACTCCTAATAATCGATTATATTGATAACCAAATGTATAATGGGCAGAAACGCCTGCAATTAAATCATCCCATTGGTTTCTTCCGAATAGGAAGCCTAAATTTGCCGTATGATAATATCCTGTATTTTTAATAATATAATCTCCTTTTCCACGAAATTGCTTTGGTACTTTTTCTTCTTCTATCTTAATAATATCCACTTTTTTCACAACAAAAATACTTCCACCAAGTATTTCAACTTTTAATGTCGTATCATCTTCATCGAAAATTTGACCTTTAAGAATGTTTCCATTATTTAAGAAAACTACTTTTTGATAAGTTTGTGCATTCACTGTAAATCCTACGATTAGGAACAAAAGGATTAATGTATATTTTATATAGTTCATACTTTCTTATTACAAAATGAAAAAGCTAAAAAGTATTTTTTTGAAATACCTTTTAGCTTTTTTTAATACAAAGTCAAAATTACTGTATTTCCATTTCTAAATACTTTTGACTTATTAATAATATATTAATTCACATTAATTGTACTCAATAATTCTAAATTATCAACATCAGAAACATCATATTGACGGAAACCATCTGCACCAATTACTAATAATATATCATTTGGTAATGCAATCACATCATAGGTTTTGAATGTTTCATCATACTTAATTTCATCAATATCTAAAGGATCTTCAATATCTAAAACTTTAAGTCCAAAATCTCCTTCACATAAGAACATTGTATTATCTGCAATTGATAAACCGTGTGGATTTTGCATCTGATAAGTTGTCATTAAGCTTGGAGCAGCAATATTTGTAACATCAATTACATCTAATTGATTATTAAAACCTTGACAAGCATTTCCAGAACGTAAAGTTACATAAGCAACATCTCCATCTACAAAAACAGGATCACAAGCGCCAGCATGTGAGAATTGTGATACAAAAGCTGGAGTCGAAGGATTTGATAAACTATAAATAAACATTCCATTTGCAGAACCTATAAATAAATTATCATTTGCAGGGAAAATTGTTTCAATCTCCCAACCAACTGATTGCTCACTTACTCTATTCGGATTCGCTCCATTTGAAATATCAAATGTGTGCATATTTTGAGCATCAATTGTATATAGATGGTCATTTACTACTGTAAAACGTGCCATCGAACCGCCAATTCCTGCTGGTAAAGAAGTCGCCTGTGTTGTATTAACACCTGAAGTATTGAAATCTGAGCTTATAAAAATTTCATCATCTTGAAATCCTAAACCGCCAGTATTCCACCAACCTCTTTCATCACAACCTCTCACTTCTGTGATTTCTTCCTCTCTATAATATGCCAAAGAATTTCCGTTGTCATCTTGACCTAACAATGGAAATACATCTTGCTGACGACTCAATTGCATCGGTGCAGTAGGATTTGTAATATCAATAGCTAATAAATCCATATAATTATCTGCATACATAATATCATCTTTTACAGCAACATCAACATTTCCAGGAATTGCAATAAATGCAGTATTAATAGGATTACGAGGATCTGTATTATCAATTACATGAATCCCTTCTCTTAGTTCATTAATAAAAATGTAATTATTGTAGAAATAGATTTTCCCAGGATTTTCAAGGGTTTTACTTGCTTCTACAACAGCATCAAATCGCATATCATCATTCGTCAAATAAACAGGTGTATACTTTGTGTAAGTAATCGTACGTTCGCAACTGTCTTTTGTACAGCTCGAAAACAAAAGAGTGATAATTGCAAACACTCCAAGTAGATGTTTTTTAGTCATTTTAGTAGATTTTGGTTTTAATGTAAAAATATCAAAAATTATTATCGTTTTAAATGAATTGTAAATTTCATTATTAAATATTAATTATCATTTACCTTTGTTTGAACGTCAGTAGTAAAAAAATGCTGTCTTCATTTGAAAAAAATTAAAAAACCTTCTAATCATTTTATTTATATTAAAAATATCTAATTTTTTTTTAATAATTAATACCTCAGAAAACTCTATTGATAATTATTGTTTTAATGAAATAAAACAATAATTACAAACACAGATTGACAATTTTTAATTCTAAAATTAATACAATTACAAAATATAATTAATACAAATAAAGAATTTAAGTCTATTTTACAAAATTTAATTCTGAATTAAAGTAAATTATTAAAACTCTTTGATATACCTTTGTGTTATCAAATATAAAAGAAAGGAACGATGAATTTGAATGAAATTCAAAAATTAAAACACACAACTTCTGGTAATTTTTTTTTAATCGCTGGTCCTTGTGCAATCGAAGGAGAAAATATGGCAATGGAAATTGCTGAACGAGTTTCAAGTATTTGTGATAAATTAGAAATTCCATACATTTTCAAAGGTTCTTATAAAAAGGCAAATCGTTCTCGGATAGATTCTTTTACTGGAATTGGGAATGAAAAGGCTTTAGAAATTCTTCAAAAAGTTGGAGAAAAATTTAATGTTCCGACAACTACCGACATTCATGAACCAAAAGAAGCAGCGATAGCAGCTAAATATGTTGATATTTTGCAAATTCCTGCTTTTCTATGTCGCCAAACTGATTTATTAGTAGCAGCGGCAAAGACGGGTAAAGTCGTTAATATTAAAAAAGGACAGTTTCTAAGTGCTGAAGCGATGCAATTTGCACAACAAAAAGTAATCGACTCTGGGAATCATAAAGTTTGGTTGACAGAACGAGGTACTACTTTCGGTTATCAAGATTTAGTGATTGATTATAGAGGAATACCGATGATGCAATCTTTTGGAGCAAATGTGGTCTTAGATTGTACACATTCTCTACAACAACCAAATCAATCAAGCGGTGTAACTGGCGGAAAACCGAAATTAATAGAAACCGTAGCGAAAGCAGGAGTTGCCGTTGGAGTTGATGGTTTATTTATCGAAACTCACCCAGATCCAAGTGTTGCAAAATCTGATGGAGCGAATATGTTGCCTTTAAATCAATTAGAAGATATACTAAGTAAATTAGTGAAAATCAGAAAATCAATTTACTAAAAGTGAATTATTCGAAATATAATTTGCTTTTTAACTATAAATAACATATATTGTATATATGTTAAAATAAAAGAAGGGAAATATGAAAAAGGTATTAGTAATTATCGGATTAGTTTTGGTTACAAACATGATGTTTGCACAAACAGAAAAGACGTTAGTGAAAACATTCAACCTTCAAGGAAGTACAGCTGTAGTTTTAGATCTTGATGGTGATGTTGTGATTAAAGAATGGGGAGAAAAAACAATGCGTGTTCACATGAATATTCAGTTAGAAAATACGAATGTTCATATGTTAAAATACTTAATGACTAAAGGTCGTTACAACTTAAGTATTAATAATTCAGATTCTGCATCAGTAGTTACTTCTCCTGGAAGAACGCAAGATGTCGTGATTAATAAACAAGGAGATACATTAAAAGAGAATGTTTCTTATGTTGTTTTTATCCCAGCGAATGTTACCGCTGAAACCTTATCTGAAACAAATGTTAATGCTGCAGTTGCCGGTGAAAAGTAATTTTTTGTAATAATAGAAATAGTAGGGACAAGCTATCAAATTCGATAGCTTGTTTTTTTTTGTCATAACTCATTCTAATTTGTATCTTTAAGATTGCTTTCTTTAACTTTGTCATAACAAGGCATCCAAATTTAATTAAACAACGTATTGGTAATAAAAACGTTACTATTACGAAATATGATTACATATATAATAACAAAACATAAATCATAACGTGAAAAGATTATTATTCATTTTATTAATGTCAAGTATAGCTTTAACCAATTTTGCTCAAGTATCCAAAGATTATGTTGATACGACTATCGTTCAGTTTTCAGGTATGGTCTTAGCAGAAGAGAATGGTAACTTAGTTCCAATTCCATTTGCAACTATTTCAGTAGAAGGTGAAGGGCGAGGAACTTATGCTAATTATAAAGGATTTTTCTCATTAGTTGCTCGAAAAGGTGATAAAATTAAATTTTCCGCAGTTAGTTACCGCAAACAAGATTTTATTATTCCAGATACTATAAGAAATACACGTTTTTCAATTGTACAGTTAATGACCAGAGATACGGTTAACTTACCAATTGCTGTTATTTTTCCTTGGCCAGATAGAGATAACTTCAAACAGGAATTCTTAGCAATGGACGTATCGCAAGATTTAGCGGAAAAAGCAAAAGAAAATATAGCAGAGAAACGACTAAAAGCAGTTCGAGAAAATACAAAAATGGATGCGAACGAGAATGCTGATTATTACTTACGTCAACAATCAAAAAGCTTCTATCATATTGGACAAACACCTCCAATGAATATTTTCAATCCAATGGCTTGGAATGAATTTTTCAATGCTTGGAAAGGTGGCGCATTCAAGAGTAAAAAGAAGTTAGAAGAAGACCAAGAAGCAGCAATCGAAGCAGCTGAAAAGGCAAAAAAAGAAGAGGCTGAAGCTGGCGGAAAGTAATTGTTAGTTTACAGTTTTTAGTAGCAATTTACCATTACAACAAAAGGAAGTATTTCAAAGAAATACTTCCTTTTCTATTTAATTATCAATTAAAAATTATGTTTCATTTAAAAGATGTTCGACCAGCACCAATTCAAAGTTCTATGTTAGTGCAATCTAATATTTGGGCGAGTGATTTACTATTAGAAAAAGGGAAAAATTACTTAGTAAGTGCACCTTCTGGAAAGGGAAAATCTACTTTTCTTCATGCTATGTATGGCTTAAGAAAAGATTATACAGGTGCTGTTTCTTTTAATAATCAAAATGTTACTGATTTTGAATTGGAACAATGGGCAACAATTCGGCAAGAAAAAGTTGCTATTGTCTTTCAAGATTTGCGTTTGTTTTTAGATTTAACAGGATTAGAAAACATTCGATTGAAATCAGAATTAAAGAACACAAAAAGTAAAACTGAGATTCAAGAAATGGCAAAAAGACTTGGCGTTTTGGAAATATTAAATCAATCTTGTGGAACAATGTCTTATGGTCAAAGACAACGAATCGCAATCATTCGAGCATTATGTCAACCTTTCGATTATTTGTTTTTAGATGAACCTTTTAGTCATTTGGATAAAGAGAATATTAATAATGCTGGGAAATTAATTACAGAAATTTGTCACGAACAAAAAGCGGGTTATATATTAGTTAGTTTAGGAGAAAATTATGATTTAAATTATGACTTTCAATTGAATTTATAATTTTTCCGAATGATGAATAAAAACGGGTTTAGAATTTTTAATTAAAAATTCTAAACCCGGTTTTATTTTCACTTTAATTTTTACTTCCACTTTTACTTACAAAAGTTCTTTCACTGCATTTTCCAAAGCTGCTCCTCTTGCATTAATCGCAGCAATTTTTCCATTTTTATCTAATAAGAATGTTTTAGGAATTCCGGAAACGCCATACTCTTTAGCAGGTGCACAATCCCATTTCTTCAAATCAGAAACATGATAATCCCAAGTTAAATTATCTTGCTGAATAGCTGAAATCCACTTTGTTCTTTCGTTCGCTAAATAATTATCAATTTCTACTTGATTGCCACCAAAACGACGTTCCGTATTAGAATCTAAACCATCTAAAGAAACACTAAATACTGTAAAACCTTTATTTTTATATTGATTATAAATACGTACAACTTCTGGATTATTCATACGACAAGGACGACACCAACTTGCCCAAAAATCTAATAAAACCACTTTTCCACGTAAATCATTTAAGCTATATGATTTTCCTTCTGGGTCTTTCAAAGCAATATTTGGTGCTTCTATTCCCACACGAATTTTTTGTGTTGCTAACTGTGCTTTTATCTGTCCCAAATCTCCAACATAATCACTTACATAACGAGTTCCAGGATATTGTTTTGATAATTTTTGAATTGCTGCCTCATGTATAGCAACTACATCATCTGGATTTGGATAGCGAAATGTCAAGTTTAATGGAACTGCTTTATAAGCCCAATAAGAAGATACTAATGAATTAGACGTTGTATCTACCATTTCTTTTACATTTTTTTCTGTAAATTGTTGGCTTTGAGCCAACTGAGCCATTTGTTGACCAATAGAATGATATAATTTTGAAGCTGGAGAACCTTTTACTTCATATTGTAAATTATTGATTGTCGCTAAATCTCCATTAATCACAACATCTTCTTCTGAACCATCAAAAACTAATAAAACAGAACCTGCTCCAGCTCTTAAACGATAAATTCCAGTAGCTAAATCATTCAATTTAAATTGGAAATTACCATCTTCATCTATCTCTACTTTTTCCTTAGGATTGAAAGTTGAAAAGAAAACTTCATCAAAGTACATTTGCATATTTGCACCACCGACTAAATTTCCAGATACGGTTATATTCCCAGTTGTTGTTGAACTTGTAGTTTCTGTTTGTTCACCTTCTTGAGTTGCTTCTGAAGAATCTCCACAGCTTACAATCAAAAACAAACAACTCATTAATAAAGGTAAAATTTTTATGATTTTCATTTTTATATATTTTCTATAATTAAATACAAACCCTATCAATTAAGATAAATTGATAGGGTTTTCATCACAATTTTCTTCTTAAAATTACTTATCTAACTCCTCTCCTATCGCAGTATCATAAGCCAATTTCCAATCAGAAGTTTGACCGAAATCTTCGCCATCAATTGCTAAAGTTGAATTGGTAACTTGACCAATTTTCGTTGTTTTGAAACCATCTGCTTTCATTGCATTTTCAAACGCTTCGATTTTATCCGCAGCGATAGAAACAATCACACGACTTTGGCTTTCGCCAAATAGATAAGCATCTTTTCTAACCGTATTTTCAGTATTAATATCAAAACCTAAACCGCCAGCCATTGCCGACTCCAACAAAGATATGAATAAACCACCTTCCGAAATATCATGTGCAGACTGTATTAACGAATCTTTAATTAAATTCTTAACTGCTGCTTGTAAAGCAAACTCTTCTTCCAAATCAAAATGAGGAACTGGAGAATACCTTACATTATGTACATGTTGTACATATTCTGAACTTCCTAAACCTGCTCTACAATCTCCCAAAAGATAAATTGTATCACCTTCGTTTTTGAAATCTAATGTCATGTATTTATTCGCATCATCTAATATTCCCAACATTCCAATCGTTGGTGTAGGATAAACAGGAACAGTTTCTCCGTCAATTACAGATTGATTATAGAAACTTACATTTCCACCAGTTACAGGCGTTTCAAACTTCAAACAAGCGTCGCCCATTCCTTTTAGTGCATTCACAAATTGGTAATAAACACCTTTATCATAAGGATTTCCGAAGTTCAAACAGTTCGTGATTGCAACAGGGTCACCACCAGAACAAACAATATTTCGAGCTGCTTCCGAAACTGCAATCAATCCACCAACATAAGGGTCAGCATATACAAAAGCAGAATTACAATCCGTCGTTACTGCCAATGCTTTTTCCGTTCCTTTTACACGAACGATGGCTGCATCAGAA
>CAZEOC010000027.1:0-18139 GCA_964513525.1 uncultured Saprospiraceae bacterium
TGTTTATTGGATTATTTCCCAGATGATTTTTTGATGTTAATTGACGAAAGTCATGTGACGATTCCACAAGTGCGAGGAATGTTTGGTGGCGATAGAGCGAGGAAATTGAACTTGGTGAGTTATGGTTTTCGTTTGCCTTCGGCAATGGATAATCGACCGTTGAATTTTGCGGAATTTGAGAAATTGATTAATCAAGTTGTCTTTGTGAGTGCAACGCCTGCGAATTACGAATTGGAACAAACAGAAGGTGTTGTAGTCGAGCAAATTGTTCGTCCGACGGGTTTATTAGACCCGCCAATTGAGGTGCGTCCGAGTATGAATCAAGTTGATGATTTATTAGAAGAAGTTCGAAAAAGAACGAAAAAAGAAGAGCGAGTTCTAATTACAACATTGACAAAAAGAATGTCGGAAGAATTGGCAAAATACTTAACTAAAATTGGTGTAAAATGTCGCTATATACATTCTGAAATTGATACTATGGAACGAGTGGAAATCTTGCGAGATTTACGTTTGGGTCGTTTTGATGTATTAATTGGAGTTAATTTATTGCGAGAAGGTTTGGATTTACCGGAGGTTTCATTGGTGGCAATTTTGGACGCAGATAAAGAAGGATTTTTAAGAAACGATAAATCTTTAACACAAACTTCTGGTCGTGCAGCAAGAAATGCGAACGGTTTGGTTATTTTTTATGCGGATAAAATCACGGATTCAATGCGTCGAACGATGGACGAAACGACTCGACGACGAGCGATTCAGATGGCGTATAATGAAAAACATGGCATTACACCAACAACTGTTTTTAAGTCAAAAGAACAAATTATCAAACAATCATCTATTTTGTCTATTCGTGGCGAACAAGCATATACAGAAACTGGCGAAGTAAGAATAGCAGCGGATCCTGTGGTAGAATATGCATCCAAACCGCAATTAGAAAAAATGATAAAACATACAGAATCCTTAATGAAAGAAGCTGCCAAAGAGTTGAATTTCATTGAAGCGGCGAAATTTAGAGATGAATTATTTGCGCTACGAGAATCGTTTAAAAAGAAATTCGGGTAAGGCAAACGGCATTGCCTTTGCCAACTTCATTTTTGGCGAAACTTTTTTAGCTTCGCCACAGATTTTTTACAGATTACACAGATTTAAAAATATAACTCAAAATCATGTCTTTACCAATCATTCAACCAAAATCAGAAATTTCCATCATTTCACCTGAATTGATAGAGATTAATTATGAAGTTAATAGAAATGGACAATTGATTTATTGGTTTCAAAAGTATAGTATAGCTTCAATGTTAATAGCAGGTTTAGGGGTTTTCTTTTATATTTATTCTAATTCTGAACATTGGTTTTTCGCAATCATAATTTTTTTTAGTTTTCTTTCTTTACTTAAATACTTTATCAAAGTACCAATTCATACCGTAAAAAAAGCGATCATCACAAATGAATATTTGCAACTCACTTATCAAGACAGCTTTTCAAATTTGAATAAACCTTTGGAAAATTTAGATTATTTAGACTTTGAAATCAATATTTATGAGGACGGTTCAACGGTTTCCATTCAGAATGTAGAAATCCCTTTATACGATGCTGCTGATTTTCCTGTCTTAGTTGATGCAATTGCAAATATGTTAGATTTAGAATATTCTGATACAGCAAGATTATCGGACGAAACGGAAGTTTTGACTTACAAATCCAAAGAGTCAAAGCAAATCAGCTTTCCATCTTTGTTAAACATTAAATCAAATAAGGATTCTATTAAAATTTTAAGAAAAAAAGCTTATTTAGAAATTGATAAGCTAAATCAGATTTATAAATTCACAAAGAATGGAGCAATTACAGAAGAAGGAAATTTAGATACTATCAATCAAATAGAAATTAAACATTGCATTAATAAATTTAAGGAAACAAATAATATTAGGATTGATTTTCAACTGAAAAATGGAAAAGTAGTCAACGTATTAGAAACCAAAATGAGGAATATCGAACACGAACTCACAACAATTAGAGATGCAAAATTACTTTTTGATACTTTTACTGAATTAGCTTTTGCAAAAGTAGAATTAGAAACTATTCTACTTTAAAGAATAAATTGACCGATTTTTAGCCCTTCTTTTCCGCACGGAATTATAAATACATTCCACTACTTTCAAGATATTCCAAGACTTTATCATGCACTAAATAACGAACTGATTTTTTTGCTTTTAAAGCTTTTCTAATAAAACTCGCTGAAATACTCATCAAAGGTGCATGAAAAATACGGACATTCTTATGCGTTTGCAATTCGCCTAAATCATACTCTGGACGCTGATATACATAAATACCATAATTTTCTAAAATGATTTCATAGTTTTTCCACTTATGTAAAGTCCCTAAATTGTCTCCGCCCATAATCAAAGTAAATTCCTTATTCGGATGTTTTTCTGATAAATAAGTCAAGGTATCAATTGTATAAGAAGGCTTTGGTAGTTTGAATTCTATATCTGACGCTCTTAAATTTTTATTATTATTAATGGCTAAATTGACTAAATGTAATCTATCGTAATCGTTGGCTAAAGTTGACTTTTTCTTTAAGGGATTGTGTGGTGTAACGACTAACCAAACTTCGTCCAAATCACCATATTCTACAAAGTGATTAGCAATGATAGTGTGTCCAACGTGAATTGGATTGAATGAACCAAAGAATAAACCTATTTTCATATTTGATTTGAATTTTATACTTAGGGAATAGGAAACAAATAACTTACTCATTTTACTCATTTTACTCATTCTTTTCCATTCATACTTCTCCGATAAAAATCGGAGTAAACTAGAAAAATACTCACCGTAACTACGGCTATGTCTGTGTTTTTTACCTCGTCTGAATGAAAAATAACTTCGCAAAATTTGAGTAGTTTATTTATTTCCTATTCCCTTAACTGCAAAATTACCGTTTTTCACAAACCGCTGTATGTTTTTTGTGTTTTACTTTATAAATTTTTTATTCACCATATATTTTGCTCCGCAAAATGTTTATCCTGTCTAAAAAAGTTTACGAAGTAAACAGAAAAATAGAATCGGGTCAATCCTGTTTTTTGTAGGAAAACAACAATTCAATATACGGCGTATCATTTTTTTTTATAATTTCGGTCAATCAAGTATTTCTGTTTACGAAAGTGCCAATATTAAAAAAATGACAAAATCAAATAAACATAAAAATCGCAAAAAAGGAAAAACGAATCCTAAAAGCGAAACCAAACAATCAAAAGCAACTCGAAGAAGTTCAAAAGTTGGCGGTGAAAAGACATTTTTCACGAATCAACGATTACACTTAATTATTTTATTTGTTTTTGGTTTCTTGTTATATGCGAATACTTTGTCGCATGATTATACTGTTGATGATGCGATTGTGATTACAGAAAATGATTTTGTTAAACAAGGTTTTTCTGGCATTCCTGAAATCTTAGGAAATGATACTTTTTTAGGATTTTTCAAAGTAAAAAAGAACTTAGTTGCAGGAGGACGTTATCGTCCACTTTCTTTAGTGACTTTTGCGATGGAATATCAATTTTTTGGAGAAAATCCAACTGTTAGTCATTTTGTAAATATCTTATTATATGCTTTTACAGGAATGTTGTTGTACTTAGTTGTCTTGCAACTTTTTCGAACAAAAAGAAGTACAGAAGCACATTTCATTGCTTTAGCAACTTCGGTTTTGTTTTTAGCACATCCAATTCACACGGAAGCCGTTGCGAATATTAAAGGTAGAGATGAAATAATGGCATTATTAGGTAGTTTAGCAACGCTTTATTTTGCAATGCGATATTTATTTAAAGGCGAATATTTACAATTAATCTTAGCTGCTCTTTGTTTTTTCTTAGGAATATTATCCAAAGAAAATACGATTACTTTCTTAGCAGTTATTCCTTTAGCAATGTATATATTTAGTCCTAAAAAGGCAGAAAAATTAGCTTCAAAAATTGGACTTACTTTTGGTGTTTTATTTGGAATGGCAGCTGTGTTTTTAGTACTTAGAAGTTCTATTTTAGGCGATGCTGCAAGCCTTTCGGCAAATACAAATATGGAACTAATGAACAATCCGTATTTAAAATTTACGAGCTCGCAATATGTTGTTTTTTCAGCAGCAGAAAAATTTGGGACAATATTCTATACTTTAGGAAAGTATTTAGTGCTTTTAATATTTCCGCATCCATTGACACATGATTATTATCCGCCTCAAATTCCAATGATGACTTTTGGCGATTGGCAAGTGATTTTGACTTTGTTGGCGTATTTAGCAGCTGGAATTTATGCCTTAATTCGATTACCAAAAAAAGACCCGATTGCATTCGGAATCTTGTATTTTATATTGACTTTATCTATCGTTTCCAATTTGTTTTTTCCAATCGGTTCTAATATGGGCGAACGATTTCTTTTTATGCCTTCTGTTGGTTTTAGTTTGATTTGTGGTGTTTTATTATACAAATTGAGTAATCAAAAGTTAGTGAAACTGACAGATTTGAAATTAGCTTTACCGATTTTAGGAATTGTTCTAATTGGATATGCAGCGAAAACAATTTTGAGAAATCCAGCATGGAAAGATAATTATACATTATTCTCTACAGATATTGAAACATCGGTCAATAGTGCGAAATTGAATAATGCAATGGCAGGAATTACTATTGAAGAAGCGAATAAGGCGGAGAATAGTACGCAACGTCAAGCGATGTTACAGCAAGCAGTTCAGTATGGACAAAAGGCAATTGAATTACATCCAACTTATGCGAATCCTTATGTTTTGTTAGGAAATGCACATATTTATTTAGAGGATTTTGCGAAAGCGAATGAGTATTATAATTATGTTTTGAGTATAACTGGAGAAGGTTCTTCTGATAATAAAAATGCAAAAAATAATAAAGGTTTAGCATTAGCACAAATGCAAACAAAATATATTCAACAACAAAAGTTTCAAGCGGCTATAAAAGCTGGAGAAGAAGCCATTTCATTAGGACAAAGTTCTATTGAATTGTTTGGACAACAAGGCGCTGCTTATGGTGCTTCGGGGCAACATCAAAAAGCTTTACAGATGTTTCAAAAAGTATTAGCGCTGGATGCAAATAATGCACAAGGATATTTGAATATTGGTTTTGCTTATCAAGCTTTGGGTGATAATGTAAATGCAAATGCAAGTTTTCAAAAAGCATATCAATTAGACCCAAGTTTGAAACGATAATGAATGGTATTTAAATAGTAGTATTGAAAGTTTAAGTGTCAGACTAAGCAGAATATTTTGCTTGATGCTTAAAAAAATGAAAAAGAGTTTGTCTAATCATTGGGCAAACTCTTTTGTAATAAATAGATATACTTAATCTAAATTTAATCCTAATTATCATTCCTTCTTAATTAGATTTTCTAAAAATTAAGATAGGAATCCATTTTAATATTAAAATTTCTTACATTTAAATTAGAGACTCAGAATAAGTAATGTTCGCAGCATAGTACAATCTAAAAATAGGCATCATGGAAACAGTAAAGATATTAACACCAGAAGAACAGGAAGTACGACAAATCAAAAAAGCTTATAAAAGTTTACTGAAAAGTATTCGAGTAAAACGAAGCAGAAAGGAGACTTTATTAATCAAAAAAGCATACGAAAGAGCCGTAGAAGCACATCGTCCGCAGCGTCGAAAATCTGGGGAAGCTTATATTTTTCATCCGATTGCTGTTGCTAAAATTTGTGCGGAAGAAATAGGTCTGGATGTTACTTCAATTATTGCTGCTTTACTCCATGATACAGTTGAAGATACTGAAGTAACAAGTAGTGAAATAGAGGCATTATTTGGTGCTGAAATTCGTCAAATTGTTAAGGGATTAACGAAATTTGATAACCTTTTTGATGTGGAAAGCCCTCAGGCAGAAAATTTCAAAAAGATACTGAGTACGCTTGCTGATGACCCGAGAGTTGTTTTGATTAAAATGGCAGATAGACTGCATAATATGCGAACACTTGGCTCGATGCCACATCATAAACAATTAAAAATTGCTTCTGAAACCGAATTTATTTATGCGCCTTTAGCACACCGTTTGGGTTTATATAATTTGAAAACGGAGTTCGAGGATTTGTGTATGAAAATCTTGGAAGCTGAAACCTATAAAAAGGTTAAAAATGAATTGGAACGAACGAAAAGAAATCGTGATAAATTCATTAAATCATTCTTAACGCCTGTTACCAACGAATTAGATAAATATGATGATATAAAAGGACATTATCGAGCTTTTGGACGAATTAAAGCGACTTCTTCTATTGCTGCTAAAATGAAAAAGAAGAAAGTTGGAATAGAAGATATTTACGATATTTTCGCTGTCCGAATCATTTTAGATGTACCATTAGATAAAGAAAGACAAATGTGTTGGCAGGTATATTCTATCCTAACGGATATGTACACACCGATTCCTGATAGATTGAAAGATTGGACGAGAGAACCTAAAGCAAATGGTTATCAATCCTTACATACAACGGTTGTTATTCCGTTTGAACGGAATGAAAGTATTAATAAAATTAAGAAAAATCAACGTGGTAAATACGTCGAAGTTCAGATTAGAAGTGAACGAATGAACGATGTTGCGGAGAAAGGTTTGGCGGCTCATTGGGCGTATAAAGGTCGTTCGACGGAAAAGGTTTTTGATAAATGGTTAAGTGGTGTTCGAGAATTATTAGAAAATCCAGTGATTGATGCAGTGGATTTTTTACAAGATTTCAAAGCGAACTTATTCGTTAAAGAAGTTTACGTTTTCACTCCAAAAGGAGAAATGAAAATGTTACAAAAAGGAGCGACAGCACTTGATTTTGCTTTTGCAATTCATACCGAATTGGGTTACCATTGTACTTCCGTGAAGGTGAATAATGTTTTAGTTCCAATGAGTTATGTGCTCAAAAATGGCGACCAAGTTGTTGTGAATAGAGCAAATAATCAGAAGCCAAATCGAGGTTGGTTAGATATTGTTAAAACCTCAAAAGCAAAGGCAAGAATTAAAGCTGCATTGCGAGAAGAAGAACGTAAACGTGCTGAATATGGTAAGGAAATCGTAATGCGGAAGTTCAAGAGTTCAAAAATCAATTTTGATGATTATAATATTGACTTTTTGGTAAAGTATTTCAAATTTCAAAATCGCACAGAGTTATTCTTTGAAATTGACCAAGAGCATATTAATATTCAGCGAGAATTGAAAAAGTTTGCTGTTGAAAATGGTCGCTTAATAGAATATAAAGAGTTGATTTTTGATGATAAACCTGAGACAAATCAAACTCCAGAAAAATATACCAATAAAAACGGTGTTGCTCCAAAACTATTAATCAGTGGAGAAGATGCCTCTCAATATGTTTATGAATTAGCGAGTTGCTGTTCGCCTGTTCAAGGAGATAATATTTTTGCTTACACAACAGGAACTGGTGTTATTAAAATCCACCGAGTAACTTGCCCGAATGCCACTAATTTATTAGCCAATTATGGTTATCGAGTTATGAGTGCAGAATGGGTACAAACAACGAATACAGATTATATCGTCGAATTGCGTTTAGTTGGTGTGGATAGTAAAGGTTTGGTTCAAAAAATTACACATGTAATTACGAATCAATTAAATCTAAATATGCGTTCTATCAAAATGGAAGGTGGCGAAGGATTTTTTACTGGTGAAATCAGTGTTGTCGTTGCGAATACGGATCAGTTGCATTTATTGATTAAAACGCTGAAAGAAATTCCTAATGTCAGTTCTGTAAATCGTATGGAACCTTAAGGCGGTTTTTGAGTCGAAGAAAAGATGAATTTCGAATTACGAATATTGAAGTTTGACGAATTTTATCATAAAAATAGTTTAGTTTTTTATCATGGAATAGCAGGTCAAAACTTCGGAATTCGGAATTCAATATTAGTAATTCTACGGTTCAAAATCATGGTAAAGTAGGTCAAAACTTCTACATTCGATATTTAATATTCGATATTCTACGGTTCAATAGTTATATTTGTAGAGTTCGATTTTTTAATAAAATTTTATAATTAGTTAGATGTCCAATTTCGTAGTATCGGCAAGGAAATATCGTCCAATGCGATTTGATGAAGTTGTTGGTCAGCAGCATGTTTCAAATACATTGAAAAATGCGATGGCGAACAATCACTTGGCACATGCATTTCTATTTTGTGGGCCAAGAGGTGTTGGTAAAACTACTTGTGCGAGGATTTTGGCGAAAGTTTTAAACTGCGAAACGCCGACAGAGGACAATGAACCTTGTAATACTTGTGATTCTTGTATTTCGTTTAATGACAATGCATCTTTTAATATAACAGAGTTAGATGCGGCATCGAATAATAGTGTAGAACATATTCGAGCATTGATAGAACAAGTTCGTTTTCAGCCACAAAAAGGACAATTTAAAATATTTATTATTGATGAGGTGCACATGCTTTCGACTCAAGCATTTAATGCTTTTTTGAAGACATTGGAAGAACCGCCATCTTATGCTAAATTTATTTTAGCAACAACGGAAAAACACAAAATCATCCCAACGATTTTATCTCGTTGTCAAATATTTGATTTCAATCGAATTCAAGTTCAAGATATAGTTAAGCATTTAGAAGGAATTTGTAAAGAAGAAGGGATTACTGCCGAACATGATGCTTTGCATATTATTGGTCAGAAAGCAGATGGTGCATTACGAGATGCGTTATCAATTTTTGATAGAATTGTTAGTTTTTCTAATAAGAATATCACTTATGAAGATGTCATTTCCAATTTGAATATTTTGGATTATGATTATTTCTTTAGAGTCGTTGAAGCGATGTTAGCGGAAGATGTAGCTAATGTTTTATTGATTTTTGATGATATTTTACGAAAAGGATTTGACCCATCTATTTTTATCGAAGGTTTAGCAGAGCACTTTAGAAATATCTTAGTTTCTCAAGATAAAGCTACGCTGAAATTATTAGAAGCTGGAGAAGCCTTACGCAAACGTTATCATATTCAAGCACAAATTACACCTGCTGCTTTACTTTTATCTGCATTAGCTTTAGCTAATGATTGTGATATTAATTATAAAATGGCAAGAAATAAGCGATTGCATGTAGAAATGTCATTGATTAGAATGACTTATATCAAGCAAGCTATGAATGCTGCTACTTATGCGGCGACAGAAAAAAAAAACATTGAATTAAAGGAAAGTCCAGTAAAAGAATCGAGAGATAATTCAAGTTCAAAACCCGCTATACCAGTAGTTGAAGAACCACAACCTGTTGTTAAAAAGGTAATTTCAATAAATAAAAAAAGTAGTTTACTTGATACATTAGCAGAAGAAGTTCAACAAGAAAAATCGGAAGAAGAAAAGCCTGATATTGAGTTGAATTTACAAAATCTACAACAATTCTGGACAGAATATGCTGCTACAAAAGTTTCTTCTAATAGAACAAGAAGTGTTTTCAAAACCGCTATTCTTAGTTTAGAAGGTGAAAATATTGGGGTTCAAGTTAGTGCAAGTATTAATAAAAGTGTAATTGCAGAAGAACGAGATTTAATTATATTTCTAAGAGAAAAACTAAATCAACCTTCTTTATCAATGGATATAATTGTCGATAGAACAAATATGCCAGAACCCGAAAAACCGAAAACGCCACAAATTCTTTCCGCACGAGATAAGTACAAATTAATGAGAGAGATTAATCCAGTAGTTGATGAAATGCAGAAACGTTTTGGATTATATCCAGAGTAATTTTTAAACCGCAGAACAGAGGAGGATTGAATTATGAAGTTTGACGAATTTTATCATTAAAATAATTCAATTTTTTTATCATGAGATAGCAGGTGAAATTTTGACATTCGTAATGTCAGTATTCGATATTCTGCAGTTCAAAAAATCATGATAAAACTTGTCAAATATTCTACATTCTTTGTTTCATTAATTGCATAACCGCTTCATATTCCTCAGGTTTATTCACATTTTTTAAACTATCAGGATTTGTTGGTTGTACCGTTTCAATTTCTGAATTAATTAAAACTTTTCGAGGACAAGCATAACCTTGAGCTAAAAATTGTAACAAAACTGGATAACTTTGAGGTTGCCAAATTGTAATTAATGGTTCGGGAAAGTTGGTTGCTTTATTGTGAAAAGCAGTAGCTATTTTTGAATGATTTTGATGCTTAACTAATTCATCAATCGTATGTTCATCTAATAATGGTAAATCACAAGCAACAACGAACCAAGCAGCATTTGGATGTTTACGAAAAGCAGAAAGTATGCCGCCAAAAGCACCTAAATCATCGAAAGTGTCTTGAATTGTATTGAAATTTTCTAATTCAGGAAGTTGTTCTTTTCGACAAGATAAAAATACTTTTTTGCAATATTTTGATAATAAATCTTGTAAATATTCTCGCTGCGGTTTTCCATGATAGTCAATCAAGCCTTTATCTCGTCCCATTCTTACACTTTTTCCACCAGCCAATATCAAACCGTATAAAGGTGGTTTATTTTGTTCCAAATCATTTTTTATAAATTGAATTATTGTATCAATTTCGTTGATTTTTAAAACAGGAATTTCTTGCCAGTTCGGTAAATGTTCTTTTAAAAAAGGATAAATCTCGACCTCGTCTTCTGTTAATAGAAACAAACCGACATTCGTTAATCGGTTCAATTTACGTTCTAATGAATATTCTTTTCGAGAGTCAATCACTACAATTTGGCGTTCGCCTAAAAAGTGATTTCCATTAATTAAAATGGCATCTTGCTCATTAAAATATGGTCGAAATTGAAATTTAGAGAAACTTCTTTTTTCATCAAAACGATGAAAAGTTATTTTATCAGTATACTCCAAACTCGCTCCAAAATCTAAAGCGCTACTTTTCAAATGCTCACTTTCGCTTTCATTTGAAGCATGGTCTGCATCAACATAAGCTAATTTGTAATTTGTTTTCAATTCAGAAATTATTTGTTTTGATAATCGCTGAATATCGCCACAAACAGTTCCAATAATTGCCCATTCATTACGTCCAAATTCACCAATATTTGGCTTAATCAACTTAGTATGTTTCGTATGTTTTTTCATTTTAATCTAACTTTAATGATTCTATCTATAAGGAATCAACCGATAAATTGCTCCTTTTCTAAAATCGACTTCTTCTGCAGGTAATTCCAGAAAACCATCTGCTTCAGTCAAATTCGCCAAATCACCAGAACCTTTTCCTGTAATTGGTTTAGCTAAAATTTGTCCATTTTCAGTATAACTAATTTTAACTTGTAAGAAATATTGTAGCTTCGGTTTGAAAGAAATCGTTTCTGAGAGAATAGCAAAACGATTTTCAAAAGGTGACAAATTCATAGAAATTCGAAGCCAAGGTAGAAAGTAGCGATTCGCACACATAAAAGTGGAAACAGGATTTCCAGGAAAGGCAAAAACAATTTTATTAGTTACTGTTTTCCCGAACCAAAAAGGTTTTCCAGGTCGCTGTTTTACTTTATGAAATAGCTTTTCTACATTCAAGTTTTCTAATGCTTTTGGAACAAAATCGTATTTCCCTTTAGATACGCCGCCACTCAAAAGCAAAACATCATTTTCTGTTAATAAAGTCTTTAATTGAGCAGTCGTTTCTGCTTCATTATCGTTGATATGATGCAAACTTGCCGTAATTCCGTTTTGTTTTAATAATGCTTGAAGTGTTAAAGTATTGGACGTTCTGATTTGATGTAATTCAGGCTTTTGGGAGACTTTCACTAATTCATCACCAGTAGAAATAATAGCTACTTTGGGTAATTTTGTTACGGTTAATAGTGTTTTTCCTATAGTTGCAGCAATTCCAATTTCTGCTGCGGAAAGTATCTTTCCCTCTGAAACTAATAAATCATTTACGTTTCTATCTGTTCCTTTTTTATGGACATTTTGTCTATGCTTAATATTTTCAATGGTCAATTTTGCTATTCCATTTTCAATCAAAATATCTTCATATCGAATAACGGTATCTAAACCGTTAGGTAAAATTGCACCAGTCATTACTTCCATGCAAACACCATTTTTGATACAGTTTTTTTGTGGTGAACCTGCTGCTTGAATATCAATAATTTCAAATGATTGTTGCCCATTTTCAAAATCTGAAAACCGAATTCCAATGCCGTCCATTGATACTCTATCAAACGGTGGGAAATCTCTATCTGCAAATAAATCTTCTCGTAATTGTCGATTTATCGCCTCGGATAAGCTTACTTTTTCAGTTGATAAAATCAACTTATTCGCTAAAACTATTTCCGTTGCTTTTTCTATTGAAATCATTGTTTAAACTATTAATTATGAACTACAAACTATTGACCTACTTAGATAGAATTTTCGTGAAATTAATATAAAAAAAAGCTATATGTTTAAACTCATTCCCAGCTCTTCTTTTAAAAGACGAGCACAATACTCAACTTCGCAATTTGTATTAAGTTGATGTTTTAGTCCCTTTTTTTTTAAGAGAGGGGTTTGGGTGAGTTTCATGATGCTGTCTTATTATCAATTAGTTTAAAAATAAAATTCGTATTGCGACTAATAAAATTAAAACTGCTGTAATTTTCTTGACCACTTTCGGATTTATCCAATTTACGGTTAATCTTGAACCAATTTGTCCACCAATAAAAACAGTGGTTAATAACAATAGAATTGGTTGTAAATCAATATTAAAATTATTGGCAGAAATTTGACCAACTAAACCAGCGATAGAATTAACTAAAATAAAAGCTGCTGTTGTTGCAGCGATATTTTTGGCTTTGTCCCAATGTGTTAAATATAGAAAAGGAGATAAAAAAATACCGCCTCCAATTCCTACCAAGCCTGATAAAAATCCAATTCCACCTCCAATTATTGGACTTATGAAATTAGGTGAATCAACTATTTTTTTCCTTTTATCAATCAACATTAATACAGCGGCAACAAGTAAAGTTGTCCCTAAAATCAGGAAAAAAAAATTGGCTTCTATTTGTAAACTTCCGCCAAAATATGCGAATGGAACACTCAACAAAATCAAAGGTAAGGCTTTACGAATATTTAAAAACCCATTTTTATAAAATACATAGAGAGAACCTGAAACAACAATAATGTTACACAACAAAGCAATGATTCGTAAGGAAATAAACGCTAAAGGAAACAAAGCTAAAACGGCTAAATAACTTGAACCGCCACCAAAACCTGCTGCGGCATAAAGGATTGAAATGATGAAAAATATTGGGATAAGGATTGGTAAAAATTCGTTCATTTTATTTGGTATAATAGTGATTTTGTTTTACGAATTTTTTCTTTTGAAAATGAAGTATTTGAATCTAATAAAGAACTTATTTTTTTCCTGTTCCTAAGGAAATGCGGAAATCCAAACTTCACCATCTTCAAAAAATTCTTTTTTCCAAATCGGAACAGTTTGCTTGAGTGTATCAATCGCAAATTCACAGGCTTGAAAAGCTGCTTTTCGATGCGGACAAGCAACTGCAATTACCACAGCAATTTCTTTTAAACCTACGGAACCAACTCGATGATGAATGGCTACTTTTTCGGCAGGAAACTCTTTTAGAATACGTTCCGCAATTTTTCTCATTTCCTTAATTGCCATTGGTTCGTAAGCCTCAAAATCTAATCGTAATACTTCTTTTTCTTTAGTGAATTTTCGAGCAGTTCCAACGAAAGTAACAATTCCGCCACAAAGTTCATTAGTAACGAAATCGGTTGCCTTTTGTGGAAGAAGTGTTTCTTCAGTGATTAAAATATCAATTTGATGATTTGAAAACGTTGCTGACATTGACTATATAATTAGAGATTTTTGAAGAAATATTTAGGATTAATTAGTTTCAAATTTCTCCTCCATTTGTTGTTGTTCGTACAAATCGAAATAGAATCCTTTATTGCTTAATAATTCTTCATGAGTTCCAGCTTCTGCAATTTTCCCATCTTCTAACACGATTATTTTATCAAAATCTAATAAATTATAAATTCTATGTGTAATAATTATAGCCGTTTTATCCGCCATAGCTTTTTCTAAATAATTTAAAATTCGTTGTTCTGTTGTCGTATCAACGGCAGATAATGAATCATCTAAAACTAAAATATCAGGTTGTTTTATCAAAGCCCGAGCAATAGAAATCCGTTGTTTTTGCCCACCAGAAAGTGTTACACCTCGTTCTCCAACAAAGGTTTCAAAGCCTTTAGGGAAATCCATAATATCGTTATAAACGGAAGCATATTTGGTAAATTCTTCAATTTCTTCTTGAGCAGCATCTGTTTTTCCAAAAGCAACATTTTCAGAAATCGTATCTGAAAACAAGAAAACATCTTGCGGTACATAACCAATATTTTCTCGTAAAGAAGCTAAACTCAAAGACTGAATATTTTTATTATCAACCAATATTTCTCCAGACGTCGTATCATACATTCTGACTAATAAATCAACGATGGTCGTTTTTCCTGAACCCGTTTTTCCGACTATCGCCATTTTTTGTCCAGGTTCTAATTTGAAGTTGATACTATCCAAAGCTTTAATTCCTGTATCAGGATAAACAAAACCTACATCTTTAAATTCTATAGCACCAGCTAATTTAGAAAATTCTGTATTTGTACTTACGATTTCAGGCGCTGTATCTAAAAACTCATTGATTCGCTTTTGTGAAGCGGAAGCACTTTGAATAATCGAAGCAACCCAGCCAAGCGCAGTTACTGGCCAAGTTAACATATTGACATAAATAATAAATTCAGCGATATTTCCAGGCGTAACTGTTCCTGCGGCTACCTTTAAGCCACCAATATAAATTGTCAAAATCGTACTGATTCCAACCAATAATACCATCAAAGGAAAAAACATTGCTTGGATTTTCGCCAAACCCATTGACTTTTCTTTATAAACATCACTTTCAGCAGCAAAAAATTTAGTCATTGGTTTTTCTTGTACATAAGACTTTACAACTCGAATACCTGAATAAACTTCTTGTGCTGTACTATTAATAACCGAAAGTTGCGTCTGAATTTCGGTACTTTTTTTATTGATTAATCGACTAACGTAATAAATTGAAAAAGATAAAATCGGTAAAGGTGCTAATGCCCAAATTGTCAATTCTACATTCACACTCAACATCGAATAAATCACTAAGACAAATAAGGAAATTAGATTAATTCCATACATTACTGCAGGCCCTAAATACATTCGAACTTTATTGACATCTTCTGTAATTCTTGCCATCAAGTCGCCTGTATTATTTCTTTTATAAAAAGCTAAACTCAACTTTTCATAATGTTGAAAAATTTCATTTCGCATATCATACTCAATCAATCTCGACATTACGATGATAGTTTGTCGCATGAAGTACATGAAAATTCCCATGATTAGCGCAAATAATAACATCAATCCACCAAAGAAAAGTAGGGTACGACCTAAGTCACCGTACAATTGACTTTGCAAATCAAAGTTATCGTACATGCCATATAATTCGATGTTTTCATAGACTAAATCTAAGGCGTAGCGAACCATTTTAGGTTGCAAAACGCTAAAATAATTGGCTAAAATCACGAAGATTACTCCAGCAGTTAATCGCCAACGATATTTTAAAAAATATTTATTTAATACAGAAAGTTCTTTCATTATATATATTGTGATTGAACTCATCCCTCTTTTTAAAGAGAGAGGTTGGGGTGAGTTCAATAAGTCTTAATTTTTTTCGTAAAATTACAGTTATTTCAACACTAAAAAAAGGGCATTGTTTTTAGAATTTAAATTCATTAATGTTCTAACATTAAAAGCGAGCATTATTTTAATTATCTTTATCAAAAAATATATATAAAATTATGGGTTGGAAAATTATTTTAATTGTCGTTTTAATCATTATGGTTTCAGGTGGAATGGTTGGTATTATGTACTATTACCGAAAATTCCGTGATTTATTAATGGAAACAAAAGACCTTTTAGCAGCAATCTTTGTTGCCTTAAAAGATGGAAAGTTAACTCCAGAAGAAAAAGAAAATATTATTAGAGAAGCAATGGATATGTCACCTATCGCAAAAGATATTGGAAAACAATTCATCGCTGATGCGAAAAATTTTGGTGGAAAAGTAACTAAAAAAGTAAAAGACTTAACAGAAAAATAATTGATAATTGACAATTGATATTTTTGTTAAGTAAAACTATCATAATAGAATACATTTTATTCAAAAATAGCAAAACTATTTTTCAAACTTTGAGAAACTCTGCGTATCTCTGTGGTGAATAAACATTTTGCGAAGTGAAATAAAAAATGTACTGTGGTTTAATGAAAATTAATACAAAAATGCGATTTACCTTAGTGTTATTTTGTTTGTTAATAACAATTCCGAGTTTTAGTTCGGAAAACGCTTTTGTTGATGGGAATCAGCAATTTCAAGCCAAAAACTATGAAAATGCAGCGGCATCTTATGAGATTCATTTGAAGGAAGCTAATACGAATCGTTTTGAATGTTTTCATAATTTAGGAAACGCGTATTTCAGACTTGGAAGTTATCCAAAAGCAATTTTAAATTATGAAAGAGCTTTATTAATTCATCCGAATCATAATCGTTTACTACATAATTTGCAAATTGCAATTAGGCAAACAGAAGACCAATTCTCTAAAGCAGATTCGTTTTTTCTTTCTAAATGGTGGCAAAATTGGCGAGATTTATTTTCTGTTAATATATGGTCAATCTTCACTATTTTAACAGCAATTATAAGTGCAATTGCGTTAGGTTTTTGGAAATTAGGTAAGTACCAAAAGCAACGGAAAAATGGATTCTTAGTAGGTTTCAGCACTTTGACTTTGGTATTCATATTACTAATAACAACTTGGCAAAGAGCATCTTCAATAACTTCTCCTAAAACTGCAATTATTATGCAGACGGAAGTAGCATTGAAAACAGCTTCTGATGAAAGTAGTCCAACTATTTTTATGTTACATGGTGGTACAAAGGTCAATTTAGTAGATGAATTAGGAAATTGGCAAAAAGTGAATTTACCAAATGGCGATATTGGCTGGTTAGAGAAAGAAAGTTTTGAAGAAATATAAAAACGAAATTCTGTTGCTTCATTTTTAAGAAATATGAAAAATATAATATTAGGGATTTTAGGAATTTTATTGATTGCTTGTGGAAAGGAAGAAGCTGTGGTAGATGAAGGCTTAACTCGTGCAGATACAATGTTTGAGGTTGCGGATTCAGTAGAGATTTTATATAGTGATTCGGCTATCGTTCGAGTGAGAATCACAGCACCGATATTATATAATTATTCTAATGATAAAAATCCTCGCAGAGAATTTCCAAAAGGAATCTTGGTAGAGTTCTTTGATGAAAATAAACGAATTCAAAGTCGATTAACAGCTAATACTGCGGTACAATACGATAAAACGAATAAGTTTGTGGTAGAAAATAATGTGGTTGTGAAAAGTATCAAAAATGAAACAATGGAAACGGAAGGTTTGACTTGGGATGAATCAACACAACGAATTTTTACCAATCGATTTATTACCATAACAACAGAAACAGAAAAAATTCAAGGTTATGGTTTTGAGTCAGATTACGATTTTCAGAATTGGGAATTAAAAAAAGTAACAGGAAGATTACAGTCGGATAAATTAATAAATGATGAATTATAAACTATGAACTATCGACCTATTTTAGTGAATGGAGAATTGATATAAAATTAGGTTTACAGTTCATAGTTGAGACTTAAAAAAGGTGGCATATTTATTCATTTTGTTGGCATTATTATTTTCAGCTTTTTTTTCAGGCTCGGAGATAGCTTTTATTGCAGCAAATCGATTGAAAATTGAATTGAAAATGCAACCGCTTCGTCGTTCTGGACGAATCTTGACGAAATTTTATGAACAACCTTCTCGTTTTTTGGGGACAATGTTAGTTGGAAATAATATTGCTTTGGTTGTTTTTGGTATTTTGACAGAAGAACTTTGGAAAACGCCACTTCAAAACGCTATGCCTACTTGGCTTTCAGGCGATTTTTCTGTTTTATTAATCTTAACTTTAATCACTACAATCATTGTATTAATAGTAGGAGAATTTATTCCTAAAACCTTATTTCAATTATTTGCAGAACGAATTTTAGTCGCCACATCTTACTTTTTAGGAGTAATATATTGGATACTTTTTCCAAT
>CAZEOC010000028.1:0-18078 GCA_964513525.1 uncultured Saprospiraceae bacterium
AATTGGAGTGATATTAATACTAATTCCATTTCTATTAATCTTGATTTCTAATATTACAATCGAGTTATCAACACGAGGAAAAACGTATGCTGATGTATCTGCTATTCCAAAAAATAAAGTCGGTTTAATATTAGGGACAACTAAAATTTTGAGTAATGGCAATATCAATTTATATTTCAAATATCGTATCGAAGCAACTGTAAAATTATACAATGCTGGAAAGGTAGATTTTATCTTGATTAGTGGTGACAATAGTAAAAAATCATATGATGAACCCACTGATTTTATGAATGAATTAATTGCAAATGGAATTCCTGAGAATAAAATTTTTCTGGATTATGCTGGTTTTCGTACTTTGGATTCTGTAGTCCGTGCAAAAAAAGTATTTGGGCAAAATAGTCTGACTTTTATTTCTCAAGAATTTCATAATGAACGGGCAATTTATTTATCAAAAGCCAACGATATTGAAGCGGTCGGATTCAATGCCCGTGATGTTTCAGGTCGATACGGTTTAAAAGTCATGTTACGAGAATATTTAGCCCGAACAAAGGTTTTTATAGATATTTTGTTCGGTGTACAACCCAAGTTTTTAGGTGAACCGATTGAGATTAAATAAAATTTCAATAGCTTTTTATTTAATATTCAAGAAACAACCTAAATCAATATTTCAATACTTATAATACAATAACATATGTCAACAACTACAGGAATAATTATTGGACTAAGTATCTTAACCGTTCGTATTATTTACCATTATCTGAAACAGAAAAAAGAAGATGCAGAAATGGAAGTCGAAGCTTATGCTTTGCATGCTTCACATTTCAAATCAATTAAGGAATTAATTATTAAAAGGAAATTTGAAGAAGCTGATAATCAAATTAGTAATTTGTCTGATGATGAATTGACAATTTGTATAGATTATTTATGTTTGATTCTTAAAGAAAATGATTTTCAAGCTTGGCTTCAAAAAAGCCAAAACAAAGATATTCCTAATTTATTTTTAGGTGTTCATTATGATTTTTTAGCTTGGCAAGCTCGTTCTCACAAATTAGGCAATGAAGTCAAAGAAAAAGACGCATTGACATTTTTAGAATTTGAAGAAAAAGCGATGGAACAGTTTTATAATGTAGATGAAACTGGTCAATTTGGTGCAGAAACACACAATCGCTTGATTAGAACTTGTCGTTCTTTAGAAAGAGATGAAGATGCAACTTTACATTTTCATAAAGCAATTGAGTTAAATCCAAATTTATTAGCGGCTTATATAAATCATGCTGAAAATGTACAACCAAAATGGGGCGGAAACTATGATTTAATCCATGATTTGTTGAATAGTTTACCAGAGCAAAAATTGATTCAACAAGTAGTTAAATTAAAATTAATTTGGGATGCTTTTGTAATAGAAGATAATTATTTTGGTAAAAATATGGAAGATTTAACTAAATTAGCCAATACAACTATTCAGGAGATTGATAAAGAATTATCAAACAAAACACCTTCATCTATTCAAAAATATATTGCTTATATTTATATGTTTTTTATCGCTTATGAAATCGATAATACAGAATTAACGGAGAAATATTTTGAAAATATGGAAGGTAGTTTAGCAATTTATACGCATGGTGTTGTGTTATAGATTCATAAACACATTTTTAAAATTACAAATCAAGTGGTGCAATATCTACTTTTATAAATCATAAATAATCTATGAATAACCCTTGTCCTTCTTGTGGTGGAAAATTAGCTTTTTCAGCAGAAAAACAAATGTTGGCTTGCAATTATTGCGGCTATACAGAAGATGTTAATCGTGCTAATGATGAAGTAATTGAGCAAGATTTACAAGAAGCAGTACAAAAAGCAAAGCAATTCATTCCAGAACTTAATGGCGAACAAGTTTTACATTGTGATGGCTGCGGTTCTAATGTAATGATAGACAAAACTGTCGTAGAAACAGAATGTCCTTTTTGTGCTTCTAACCAAATAAATATTGAAGCTTTTAATCATAATTTAATTCAACCAAATGGTATTTTACCTTTCCAAATTCCGAAAAAAGAAGCTGTAGATAAGTTTCAAAAATGGATTTCGAATGGTTGGTTTCATCCGAGCAAATTGCAAAAGATGGCAAATTTGGAGGAATTAAGCGGTATTTATATTCCTTTCTGGACCTTTGATGCGGAAACAGAATCCAATTGGTCAGGTGAAGCTGGACATTATTATTATGAGAATAAAAGAGTCCGTATTAATGGACAAATTCAAACGCAACAAGTACAGAAAATAAATTGGAAAAGAAGGAATGGACAATTATCCCATTTTTTTGATGATGTTTTAGTGCCATCAAGTGAAGGTTTAGACAATCCAAAATTTCAAAGAATTTTGACTTCTTATCGTTTGGATGAAGTGATTAATTTTGACCCAAGATTAATTTTAGGTTGGAAAGCTGAAGTTTATAATTTAGAGGTTGATGCAGGTTATGATGTTGCTGATAAAATTATCGATGCAAGAATTCGAGGAATGTGTATTTCCCGACTTGGCGGAGATACCAATCGTAATTTAAGCATTCAAACCAATAAAAATAATCGAACTTTTAAACATATAATTTTGCCAGTTTGGGTTGCAGCATATCGTTATAATAATAAATCATATCAGTTCATTATTAATGGTCAAACGGGAAGAGTTGGAGGCGAAAAACCTTATTCTTGGATTAAAATTGCTTTGTTTGGTTGTATGATTGTCGCAGTTATTGCAATTGCATTTTTTGTAATGGGACAGTTTAGATAATTGGTAAATAATATTTAAAAATGAAAGACGAAAAACGAATTTTGACTTTACATCCTAAAGGAAAAAAGGGTGTAAATATTCTCAAAACGAAATATGATGTAATCAAAGATTATATCATTGCAAAGGTTGAGGAATATGGAGAAATTACATATAGTGACTTAAATGACTTTGCTATCAGAGATTTATCAGAAACCTTTGATGGCAAAGTGGGTTGGTATGTAGTTTCTGTGAAATTAGATTTAGAAGCCAGAGAAATTATCGAAAGAATTCCAAAAACAAGTCCACATAAATTAAGAATGAAATCTTAAGTACAGTTAAAAAATGTAATTAAACAAACTTGGCTTTTCATTTAGATATTCTCCTAAGAATTTATGTTCTTCCATTCTTTTTAATAAAGCAGGAAAATCCTTAGCATATTTCAGTTCAATCCCAACTAAAGCTGGACCCATTTCTCGGCTATTTTTCTTTTTATATTCAAAATAAACGATATCATCATTTTCTCCCAAAACATCATTGACAAATTCCCTTAATGCTCCAGCTCTTTGCGGAAAATTAACAAGAAAATAATGCTTTAAACCTTTGTATAATAATGCACGTTCTCGGATTTCTTGCGTTCGAGTAATATCATTATTTCCACCAGAAACAATACAAACGACATTTTTACCTTTAATTTCTGCTGCAAAATCATCCAAAATTGCCAAACTAATAGCACCAGCAGGTTCTACAACAATTGCATCTTCATTATACAATTCCAACATCGTTTCACAAATTTTCCCTTCGTGAACCAATCGCATATCTGCTAAAGTGTGCTTACAAATATCAAAATTCAATTGACCAACTCTTTTAACTGCAACGCCATCAGCAAAAGTATCAATATCCGTTAGTGTGATAACTTTCCCAGTTTCTAAAGAGTTATACATTGCTGGCGCACCTGTTGGCTCAATTCCTATAATTTTAGTATCTGGACTCAACTGTTGAAATACCGCAGAAACGCCAGAAACTAATCCGCCGCCACCAATTGGCAAAAATAAATAATCTATTTTTCCATCAAACTGCTCTAATATTTCTAAACCAACTGTCCCCTGCCCTTCTATAACTTTTTCATCTTCGAATGGTGGAATAATCGTCGCTTTATTTTCAGAAGCAAATATATCACAAGCTGCTTTTGCATCATCAAAAGAATCTCCTTCCAAAATCACATCAACCATAGATTTACCAAAGGTTTTCACCTTTCGAATCTTTTGTTTAGGTGTTGTAGTTGGCATAAAAATCGTTCCTTTTATCTTTAACTTCCAACAAGACAAAGCCACACCTTGCGCATGATTTCCAGCACTTGCACAAACTATCCCTTTTTCTCTTTCGATTTCTGTCAAGCTCGATATCTTATTATATGCACCACGAATTTTATACGAACGTACTTGTTGTAAATCTTCTCTTTTCAAAGAAATATTCGCCTCAAATCGCTCAGAATAACCATCGTGTAATTCCAAAGGTGTTTTCCTTACAACTCCTTGCAACCTCAGTTGAGCTTGTGTGATATTTTTTATCTGTGGAAAGTAGGTTTCCATTTTTGTTGTTGTATTATTAATCGTTGCTATTTCCATTTTTCTAACCTTATTCTCCTAAAATAAATTTATGCTTAATATAAATATAAGAAGCAGTTGCCTCTCCATCTTTAGTTGCTGGTTCAAAACAGATTTTCTGAATATTTGCTTCTACGGCTTCTCTAATATGAGCATTATCAGCAATTGAAAAGTCAATCGTCGTAACTTCTCCTATTTCATTTATGCCTACAAAATAAGAATAACTTAACTCATCATCTTGAGAATAACCATTAAAAAAATCAATATCAACTTTAAAATTATCTGCCAATTCAATATGATTTTTTGGAATCGGATAAGTATCCGCAATTGGTAAATCTCGATTTATCAACCATTCATCTTCCATTTCACATTTAATCGTAGTAATAACTTTAGGATTTTGAAACATCGGAAATTCCTTTTTAGAAATTTCTTTATCATTTTTAAATAAAATCTCTTCTTTTAGATTTCCATTATTATAAAATGACCGTGTAATACCATGTTGTTTCCCATCTACATACATTTTAGAGGTAATAACAATATTTTTTTCTATTGTCTGCTGTTCACCGTGCCGTTTGTAATCTTTATATTCGTATTTATAAATTGTTACGTCACTATCATTGAACATTGAATATTCATTGAAATATATACCAGTTCCATCTTTCAATAAATGTTCTCCTTTATCATTCCAAAAATGATGTATTTGTCGAATTCCATCAACGAAATCAGCTTCTATTTTTTTTGTTCCATCTTCATAAAACTCCAACCATTCACCATCTCGTTTATAATCTGAAACATAAGTTCCACTTTCTGTTAACTGACCGTTTTTATACCATTCTTTATATATTCCATATCGTTCATCTTTATCTTTTGTACGATGCTCTAATTTTTTCGGATTTCCATTTTCATAAAATGAATGATATTCCAAAACATTGTCTTTAAGAGGTTTTACAGATTTTTTTAATTTCCCATTTTCAAAATAAAAAGATTCTTCGCCTGTCTTTTTACCATATTTATAATCAATCTGTTCTTTCAATTCTCCATTTGGATAAAAGGATTGAAATGCACCATTGATTAGATTATTCTCAATTTTAAAAATCTCTTTTGGTCTATTATTCTCATAGAATGTTTCACACAAACCTGAAAAGTCTTTAAAAGATTGACCATTTTCTGTTAAGCAAAATTCATCAGGATTTTGACGACAATATTTTTCAATTAATAACATCGTATCCTCATTTAAGTCAAAATAGTCATCATCAAAATCAACTAAATCGTCTAATTGTTCATACAAATCACCATCAAAAAGTGATTCATTTTGAGCTTTTTTCTTTTCAAAAATTCGTTTACGCTTTTGATAAATTTTATCCGCACCTTTTACCAACTTTGCCATTTCGGTATCACCGATATATTCCAAACTTTTTATGATTATTGGAATATAATCTCCATAACCATTATAGTAAAATTGCACAAAACCACCATTCGTAACTTGTGCATCCAAATACCACCAAAAGTATAAAGCCTTTTGAGCATAAGATAATTTCTTCGTTCGCTCAATTTCATGTTCATGACTTCCAACAAATTTTGACATCGGTTTTAAAATAAACCAACAAAAATCTGAACCTGACAAACGAAAAAAATCGCCTTGATTAACTTTCGGTTTAAAATGATTTTGCTCATCAAATTCCCAATAAGGATTATTGAATTCTTTTGATTTTTTATTAAAAAGATTTTTGAAATTCATTTAAGCATCTTTGAAATTATCTGAAAGCATAAAATTAAAACCATTCCGTTAATTAACTCTTTGCCAATTTCTGTAATTATTGACCAACCTAAAAGATTATTCATTTTCTTACAGAAAATAAACAACCTTTCAGATTTAACTATTTTCAACAGTTTTAAATCTTAAAGGTGTTAATTTTTTATTTAAAAAATTCGTCTTTAAGGTTGGTCATTTTACTTTTTTGCAGTAATTGACTCTTTGTTAGTTAATCAACCAAGTCAAAACAAAAACATCCCAAACCAAACATAAGAAATGCCCAGTTTGAGATGTCTAAATTATAATAATTCGAATACAAAACTAATAAACCGAATTACTTATTCTCAGGACGCAACTTTCTTACTGCTGCACCAGCTTGCCAAATTTCGCTTTCTCTTAAAGTTGTTAATTCTACTTCTAAAGAATCACGGTAATCTGGTTTAGCATTTGCTTCGATTGTAATTCTTGCTTCGTTTCCTGTAGCAACACTTTCGTATAAATCTTCAAAAACTGGCTTAGTTGCATCACGGAATTTATCTTTCCAATCTAATGCACCTCTTTGTGCTGTAGTTGAACAGTTTGCATACATCCAATCCATTCCATTTTCAGCAACTAAAGGCATCAATGATTGTGTTAATTCTTCAACTGTTTCATTAAATGCTTCTGATGGAGAATGACCATTTGCACGTAAAACACTGTACTGTGCTTCAAATACACCTGCGATTGCTCCCATTAAAACACCTCTTTCTCCTGTTAAATCAGAATAAACTTCTTTCTGGAAAGTTGTTTCAAATAAGTAACCAGAACCAACTCCGATTCCTAAAGCTACAACTCTTTCTTTAGCTCTTCCAGTTGCATCTTGGAAAATTGCAAAACTTGAATTTAATCCTTTTCCTGCTACAAATAAACGACGTAAAGAAGTACCAGAACCTTTAGGCGCTACTAAAATTACATCAACTCCAGCTGGAGGAATAATTCCTGTTTGCTCATGATAAGTAACACCGAAACCATGAGAAAAATATAATGCTTTACCTGGTGTTAAATGTTTTTTTACTGTTTCCCAAGCTGCAATTTGACCAGCATCAGATAATAAATACTGTAAAATTGTACCTTTTTCACAAGCTTCTTCAATAGGAAAAAGTGTTTCACCAGGAACCCAACCGTCAGCAACAGCTTTATCCCAAGTTTTTGATTCTTTTCTTTGACCGACAATTACATTGAATCCATTATCTTTTAAATTTAATGCTTGTCCAGGACCTTGAACGCCATAACCTAATACAGCAATGACTTCATCTTTAAGAACTTCGTTAGCCTTTGCTAATGGAAATTCTTCTCTTGTTACTACATTCTCTTCAACTCCGCCAAAATTAATCTTAGCCATGATTTTATTATTAAAGTATTAATTATTAAATATCAATTATCAACACTTATAGCATTAATAATCAATTCTTAGATTTTGTTTTTATTCCAAACAATCTCAATAGAGATTGTCTCATTCCATTTAATTTTCGATTGAACTCAAATAAGAATTCAACTGCTCCATTGGTTTAGAAACGGCAACTCTACCAGAGCGTACAAATTCATAAACACCAAAGATTTCCAAAGCTTCTAAAAATGCTGTTGTATCTTTCTGATGTCCAGTTTTCTCTAATACAATGTATTTTGGTTCAATACTCAAAATTCTTGCGTTATGAGCTCGTATTAAAGACTCTACTTTATCGCCATTCATAAATACATCCGTTGGCACTTTATATAAGGCAACTTCTTGATAAACAATCTCAGAAGATTCATTATAAAAAGATTTCAAAATATCAACTTGTTTATCTAATTGAGCGATAATTTTTTTAATCATTTCTTCTGTAACATTGACCACTACTGTATAACGATAAACGCCTTTGATAGAAGACATTGACGCATTAATACTATCAATATTAATATGTCGCCTTGTGAAAACAGTTACTACTCGGCTTAATAAACCGATTTTGTTTTCTGAAAATATAGATATAGTATATTCTTTCATTATTAACTGATGAGAAACCTGACGGGTTTTGAAAACCCGTCAGGTTTGTTCGTGATAAATTAATGCTTATTTAGTAGGTGCTTCCAAAATAATTTCTGAAACGCCTTTTCCACTCGGTACCATAGGGAAAACATTTTCTTCCTTTTCTACCATACAATGTAAAAGATATGGACCATCATGTGCCAACATTTCTTCTATAGCAGCTGGAACATCTGCTGGATTAGTGATTTTCTTTCCCGGAACACCAAATCCTTCAGAAATTTTTACAAAATCTGGGTTTTGTAAATTCACAGAAGAGTAACGTCTATCAAAAAATAATTCCTGCCATTGACGAACCATTCCTAAGAAAGTATTATCCAATAAAACGATTTTCACACCAACATTCCACTGAGCAGCTAAACCCAATTCTTGTAATGTCATTTGAAATCCGCCATCACCAATAAAAGTAACGACTTCTTTATCTGGACGAGCCATTTTAGCACCAATTGCAGCTGGTAAACCATAACCCATAGTTCCTGCTCCACCTGATGAAACCCATTGGTTTGACTCTGTATAATCATAATATCTTGCAGCAATCATTTGATGTTGTCCTACATCAGTACAAACAATTGCTTTTCCTTTCGTCTGATTAGAAATTTCCTTAACAACTTGTCCCATTCGGATTTCTCCATTTGGTGATGCTTTAATATCTCTATCTATAATTTTCTCTTGCTCTATTTTCGCACAAGCATTGAATTTCGCTAACCATTCTGGATAAGATTTCTCCTCAACCATTGGTAATAATGCTTCTAAAGCTAATTTAGCATCAGAATGAATTGGCGCGTCTGCAAATACATTTTTGCTAATTTCCGATTTATCTATTTCAATATGAACCACTTTAGCATTTGGCAAATATAAATCTAATTTTCCAGTAACTCGGTCATCAAAACGCATTCCGATAGCTATTACAACATCAGCTTCCGCAGATAGAAAATTAGGTCCATAATTACCGTGCATTCCTAACATTCCAACGAATAAGTCATGAGAATTAGGAATAGAACCTAAACCATGAATGGTACTTCCAACTGGAATACCAGTTTTTTCTACAAAAGTTCTAAATTCTTTTTCAGCGTCTGCAATTTGAATTCCGTGTCCTGCTAAAATCATTGGTTTTTTAGCATTATTAATCAATTCAACCGCAGCTTCTAATTGAGCTTTCTTTGGAGATGGTTTTGGTCGATAGCTACGAATTTTTTCCATTTGCTCATAGCTAAATTCCAAAGTTTCCAATTGAGCATCTTTTGTAATATCAATTACTACAGGACCAGGACGACCAGAATTAGCGATATAAAACGCCTTTGCAAATATTTCTGGAATTTCAGCAGCTTTAGTAATTTGATAATTCCATTTAGTAATTGTTGTTGTAACTCCAATCACATCAATTTCTTGGAAAGCATCACTTCCTAAAACCTGACTAAAAACTTGTCCCGTAATACAAACCATTGGTACAGAATCTAACATTGCATCTGCGATTCCAGTCACTAAATTTGTAGCACCAGGTCCAGAAGTTGCCATACAAACTCCTGTTTTTCTTAATACTCTTGAGTATCCTTCAGCAGCATGTGTTGCTCCTTGTTCGTGCCTTGGCAAAACATGCTGAATTTGGTCTTGATAATCAAATAGTGCATCATAAACTGGCATAATTGCACCACCTGGATAACCAAAAATTATTTGAACATCTTCTGCTATCAAACTTTTCACAACTGCTTCTGCCCCTGTAATTGTTTCTACCATAGCTTTGGGTTTTGATTTTATTTCTAAAGTTTCCATTGATATTTTTTTCGGTGGACGGTGGACGGACGCTCGTACCTCGCTTGACGATGGACGACTCTACTTGATGATGAATTCGTCAAGTGAGGTACGAACAAACGTCAAATGAGCGGAGCGAATGTCCGTCCATCGTCCATCGTTCTATAAATCCGTTACACAACCTTTATCAGCTGATGAAACGAGCTTTGCATATTTATATAAAGCACCTGAAGTTGCTTTTAATGGCGGTTGTTGCCACTGTCCTCGACGAGTTGCGATTTCTTCTTCCGAAATCAAAACGTCGATAGTATTATTAACTGCATCTAATTTGATGATATCGCCATCTTTAACCAAACCAATCATTCCACCTTCTTGAGCTTCTGGGCTAACGTGTCCAACCACGAAACCATGACTTCCTCCAGAAAAACGACCATCTGTAATTAAGGCAACATCTTTACCTAAACCTGCACCTGTAATTGCAGAAGTTGGTTTCAACATTTCAGGCATTCCAGGAGCCCCTTTTGGACCTTCATATCGAATTACAACAACATTTCCTTTTTTAACTTTTCCAGCTGCAATTCCATCAATTACTTGAAATTCATTGTCAAATACAACTGCTGGACCTTCAAAATATTCGCCTTCTTTACCAGTAATCTTAGCCACACAACCTTTCTCTGCCAAATTACCATAAAGCACCTGTAAATGTCCACTCTTTTTCAATGGCGTTTCGATTGGTAAAATAACTTTCTGGTTTTCTTCAAAACCTTTAACAGCTGCTAAATTTTCAGCGATTGTTTTACCAGTAACCGTCATACAATCTCCATGCAACATTCCTTTAGAAAGTAAATATTTCATTACAGCAGGAACGCCACCAGCAGCGTGTAAATCTTCCATCATATACTGACCACTTGGTTTCAAGTCTCCGATGTAAGGTGTTTTATCACTGATTCTTTGAATGTCATCCAAAGTAAATTCTATATCAAAACTATGTGCAATCGCAGGCAAATGAAGCGTTGCATTCGTAGAACCGCCTAAAGCTATAATTACTGTAACCGCATTTTCCAATGCTTCTTTCGTAACAATATCACGAGGCTTAATATCTTTTTCTAATAATAGACGAATGTACTTTCCGATGTTTTTACACTCTTCCGCTTTTTCAGGACTTAGAGCAGGATTTGAGGCAGAATAAGGAATTGACATTCCCATTGCTTCAATTGCCGATGACATTGTGTTTGCTGTGTACATTCCACCACAAGCACCAGCACTAGGACAAGCATTTTTTATAATTCCAGTATAATCTTCATCTGAAATTGTTCCTTGCAATCTTTCGCCTAAAGCTTCGAATGCGGAAACAATATTTAGTTTTTTATCTTTCCAACAACCCGAAAAAATAGTTCCACCATATAATAAAATACCTGGACGATTCAAACGACCTAAAGCCATCATTGCACCTGGCATATTTTTATCACAACCAACAACCGTTACTAAACCGTCATAATAATGCGCACCAGCAACCGCTTCAATCGAATCCGCTATTATTTCACGTGATAATAAAGAATAACGCATTCCTTTTGTACCATTAGAAATACCATCTGAAACACCAATTGTATTAAAAATCAATCCAACTAAGTCATTTTCAGTTACACTCTTTTTGACCTCGTCAGCTTGACCATTTAAGTGCATATTACAAGTATTTCCCTCATAACCTGTACTCACGATTCCAACTTGTGCCTTCTTCATATCCTCATCAGTCAAACCAACACCATAAAGCATGGCTTGTGAAGCAGGTTGCGTTTCGTCTTGCGTTAATCGTTTACTATATTTATTTAATTCCATTTTTTTCTTTTCAATAAAAAAGCCTTTCTCTTTGGTGAGAAAGGCTTTTCTATACTATATAAAATCCAATCACACCATTATTTGGTTATGCTCACAATCACAATATTTACAATGTTGATAATGACTTTGAATTCCATTTTAGTTCGATTAATTATTATAAAATAATATTTTGTAAAAAACCTATAAAACTAATGAAATGCTGTATTTCAAATAATACCTTTCTTACGATGCAAATTTATGTACTTTGTAACATTATCCAAATAAAAATGATTATTTTTTAAAAATAATGATATTTCATTGCTTAAAATTCAAAAATTCAGTTTTTCTTATTTGAAACTCATTTTTTCAAAATCAAAATAATCACTCAAAATAAAGGGAATCAACAATTAATTATTTGGCAATGTAGCCTTATTTTTAATGAATATTATAAATGACACAGAATAGCCCTGTATACTTGTTATAGCAAGTATTTTTTTTCATTAAACCAAATAAAACACGAAACTGACATTTATGAAAATGTAATATTGAATTCGTAATCCATTGATTACATTTGTGTTTTTTAATCATTCGTAAATCTGGAAAATAAATTTTCAGATTGAATATCATATACATTTATATTAATGACGATTACAGTAATTGGCTTAGGATTGATTGGTGGCTCAATAGCATTAGAATTAAGAAGGAATAAATACGGAAATCACTTCATTGGTGTGGAGAAAAATCCTCAACATGCTCAAAAAGCATTAGAAATTGGCTTGGTAGATGAAGTATTGACCTTAGAAAAGGCAGTACAAAAAGCAGACCTTGTGATTTTGTCTATTCCAGTAAATTATACGGCAAGTTTGGTCAACCTTATTTTAGATAATTTATCGGAAAAAGCAATTTTATTTGATGTTGGTTCTACCAAAACAGGAATCTGTGAAGCCGCAAAAAATCATCCCAAAAGAGCCAACTTTGTTGCGGCTCATCCAATGGCAGGAACAGAGAATACTGGTCCAGAAGCAGCGATTTATGATTTATTCAAAGGAAAAGTAAATGTGATTTGTGAAATCGAAAAATCTCATAGTTGGGCAATTCAAAAAGTGAAATATCTTTTTTCTGGTAGTTTAGGCATGAGAAATACCTTCATGAATCCAGTCGAACATGATAGACATATTGCTTATGTATCGCATTTGTCCCATATTTCTTCTTTTACTTTGGGTTTGACCGTATTAGAAATTGAAAAAGATGAAAAACATATATTTGATATGGCGAGTACAGGTTTTGCTTCAACGGTTCGTTTAGCTAAATCTTCTCCTAAAATGTGGACACCTATCATTAAGGAAAATGCCCAGAATGTATCAACAGCTTTGGAAGAATATATTTCTCAATTACAAAACTTCAAAGATTTGATTGATAAAGGACATTTTGAAGGGGTTCATGATTTGATTGAAAATGCTAATGATATTAGAAGGATATTGGATAGAAATTAAATTTACTCGATTTCACTTTTTAAGTAAAAAGTTCGATTTAAAAAACCAAGAATTATGAAAAAAATAATTGCAATTTTAATTTGTTTGTATTCTTTTGCAATACAAACATCGGCACAACAATGGTTTTTTATTAACACTACAGAAGGAAGTCTAATGCCTGAAAAGGTTAGTAACAATGCTGTTTCACAAGGCGAAGTCAATAGTCAACCTTTTGCCTATTCCTTTGGCGGGATTGATAGCACAAAATCTTATTCAGGAATTCATCTGCGGAGTTTTCGTTATGATTTTTTGAATGATACATGGGAAATTATTGCACCTTTACCTGATACTTTGGGTAAGATTGCCGCAGCAGCAAGTACTGTCAAAAACAAAATTTACATTATTGGCGGTTATCATGTTTATTCAAATGGTAATGAAAAATCATCAGATAAAGTACATATATACAATCCAGAAACAAATAGTTATTCAGCAGATGGTTCGCCAATTCCTGTTCCGATTGATGACCAAGTACAGGCAGTTTGGCGAGATAGTTTAATCTATGTAATAACAGGTTGGTCTGATAATACTAATGTGTCGAATGTTCAAATTTATAATCCATCCACCGATACTTGGCAAGTAGGAACGCCTGTTCCAAACAGTACAAATAGCAAACTATTTGGAGCGTCTGGCGTAATCATTGGAGATACGATTTACTTTGCTGGCGGAGCAAGATATGCGAATAATTTCCCTGCAACTAATTACTTTCATAAAGGCGTAATTGATTCAAACAATCCAACAAATATTACATGGATTAGTAGCTTAAATACAGATACGAAAGGTTACAGAATGGCAGCATTCGCCAATGATTATCGAGCATTTTGGTATGGTGGAAGTAGTACAACTTATAATTATGACGGAATCGCTTATAATGGAACTGGTGGCGTTTCTCCAAAATCGGAAGCTGTTATTTATAATCCTAATAATGGCGGTTTTAATCGACAGTTCCTTACACCAAATGATGTTAAAGTAATGGATTTGCGAGGTGTAGCAACCTTTAACCAAAACACCTCAATTATTTGTGGCGGAATGTTAGACAATCAAAGCGTCACTAACAAAACTTATCGTTTGTTTTATATAAGTGTTGGAACAGAACAGCAAAAAGTGGAAAATACAATTCAATTTTTCCCGAATCCGACGAGCGATTATTTTCGTTTAAAAAATATTTCCAATGCAACTATTCATATTTTTAATATGAACGGTCAATTAGTTATGACGACTGATTATAAGGAAACTGAAACAATTGACATTTCAAATTTGACAAATGGAGTTTATAATATCATTGTGAAAACAGAAAAGAAGATTTTAAGTGGACAAATACTCAAAAAGTAGATTTAACAGATTGTTTGAATTTTTTATTTAATTCCTTTACTTTTCTCAAGTAAATTTAATCTGTATTTTTAATATTAAATTTATCTATAAACCGTAGTGACATTGTTAATTTATCTCGTAAAATCCAAATCAAACTATAATCTATACCAAACGGGTTTTAAAAATCCTTCTGGTTTTTGTTTCAACGTATCATTTTTTTAACTTACCAAGAATCGAAAAAGAAATAAATTTCGTTAGTCTTACATGTTTAATAAATATCTCTATAAATTTTATACACACTTAAAATATATCAAATGAAAAAGTATCTATTTTATTCTACCATTTTATTAATTTGCTTAAGTTTCAAACCAAATACAGATTTAATTTTTGACTTACATTTTTCAGAAAATTCTTCTTTACTTTCAGATGAGAATTATGAATTATTAGAAAAAATAATTGATAAAAAAACCTCAAATAATGATTCTGAAATCAGTTTAGAAGTTTTCAATATTGAACAAGAGCAACTAAGTCGAGAAAGAGTTGATATGGTTTTATCTTATTTGGAAGATGCCAATATTAAAGTCAACAAAGTATTGTATTACAGCGATTTATCTCATTTTCCGAAATCTATTCAATCTTTGGATAATTATGATTTCTTAAGATTAACGATTAGTAAGAGAATACCAAAGATTACGAATCAAGCTTTAGCGACAACGACAAAAGAAATACAAAAATCTGTTCCTGTTTGGGCAAAGCCAGTTGTTGATTATAAGGGCAATCAAGAAAGTTTTGAAGTTTCCAACTTTTCAATTATCAAAATTGAAACTCTTGATGGAAGTTTTATAAAATTTGAACCTGAAAGTTTTGTTTTTGAAGATGGAACTTTGGTGACTTCGCCGATAATTATCACTACAAAATGTGCAACTTCAAAAGGTGTTGCCGTTCTTGATGAATTAACGACTACTTTTAATGGGCAATTATTAGAGTCTCAAGGAATGGTTTATGTAAATGCAACTTCTGAGGGAAAACAATTACAATTAAAAGAAGGAACATCTTACAGCATCAATGTGAAATTTGAAAATGCACAACCTAATTTTCAAGCTTTTAATGGCCGATTCAATAATAAAAAGGGTCAAATAGATTGGTTCTTAGCAGAAGATGATAAAGTAGAATTAAAAAGAACTAAGGAAGATTATTTTTATTATAAAACTGTTAAAATTCCTGCAGCAGAAAGAGTAAGTTTAGATGCAGAAAGAGACTTAATCATTCAGCGCTGGGAAAGAGGAAAATTAAGCAAAAAACAAATTCGTCAGCGTTTAAGAAAATATAAAAAACGCAGGAAAGCAAGAGATACAAGAATTAGAAAACGATTCAAAGAAGGAAGAAAAACTAATACTAAAAGACCAAAAGATGGCAGACAACCTCGTATTTATCAAAGTCATATTTTGGGTCAAACGGTTTATAAATATCAATCTTATGAAAAGGAATTTGAGAGTTCTATGTCTAATTTTTCCTTAATGCGTTCAAATGCTTTAGGTTGGAATAATATTGATAAGTTATTGAAAGAAAGTCAAGTTAAACCACCTTGTGATTTATTAGTAAAAGCTGAACCAAATATAAATGTTAAGGTCGTTTTTAATGACTTTTTCTCTGTATTCAAAGGACTTTATGAAGATGATATTTATAGATTTCCAAGTTTTCCGTCTACATTAGAAGTAACTATTATCGGCGCTGAAAAATTAGAAAATGGTAAGGTAAAATATGCTTTTTTGACGACAACACTTGATGACAAAACTGTAGAATTAAAGAATTATAAAATTGTTACGGAGAAGCAGTTTATTTCCTTTATCAAAAAGTTAGATGCTTAGTGAAGCCTAAAGAATAAGTTCGACATTTAAACTTGCTCTTTTCAGGATATTCTTCATTAAAAATACTCGCCATAACTACGGCTTTACCTGCGTTTTTTGCTTCGAATATCCTAAAAATAGATGGCGTTTAAAAAGTCAAACTTATTCTTTGTACTTCACTAAAAACATGAAAACGATTATAATTACATTAGTTTCACTCTTTTTCTACTTCAATATATTTGCAGTATCTTTTGAATATTCCACAAGATTTGAAAAAGGAGAAATAGCGTTATTAGCAAAAGAAAACTTCAAATTAAGAAAAGCTAAAAAACCAAGAAAAAAGTGGCAACAACATTTTGTAAAACATGCTGAAAGGTATATTCTATTTGGCATTTTAGGTTTAACTGTAATCTTTACAAGTTTGAAATTAGCTCAGGTCATTGCTTGGTCATGGGTTTGGGTTTTATCTCCAATCTGGATTACATTAGCTTTACTTATTTTACTATTTATTTATGTAATTATCATTTTTCTAACTATTCCTCCGCCACGAGAATTGGTTCCAGCGGAATGATGAATTAATGCTTAAATTAAAAAGACACACAGAATCACAAAGAGATTAAACTTTGTTTTTCTGTGTGCCTTTTTTATATAAAAAACTCGTAACTATTCAGCAAGAAGTTAGAAGTCAGACCATTTCATTGTCAGACTGTCTTTGACTGTCAGAAAATACACTCTAAACCGTCTGATATCTGTTTTCTGAATAGTAACAAAAACTCATTAAAAGTCTTCTGCCCAAACACGACCTTCTCCAGCTTCCGCTAAAGGTACACAACCTTGATAAGGTCCAGGCATTTGTACATGTTGATGTACTTTAGTTTTTCCTATTTCAGAAGTAAAGAATGCAGATAATATTCCTTGTTTAGCATTAAACCAGAATATTTCTTCTGTATCTGTTCCTGCTTCCGATGTTTCGTAAGCCGCAGCTTCTATCTTAGTTAAATATTCATCTTTTTCTTCATCTGTTAATTCGGCAAATGATGAACCTGTTTCCGTAGAACAAGTTTGTTCAAATTCATCTATCATTGCGACATAAGCAGTAGATTCTTCTTCTGAATAATACTCTGCTAACATCGTATCAATGAAATCAGCGACACCAGCTTCTTTTGCTCCAGGTGTATCTGTTTTTGGAAGTATTCGACCTGCAATTTCATTCAATACATCGTATTGATTTTGCGTCATATATTTTAGACCTTCATTTGTTGCTGCGCCACTTTCACAACCTTGTAAAATAGCACTTGCTAAAGGCATAGAAACCGCTGCACCAGTCAAAAGAGCAACTCTTCTTAGGGCTTCTCGTCTATTCATTATTTTTATAATTTAGTAGAGGAAAACAGTAAATATTTTGATAATATATTACTTAATTTGCCTCATTTTTTATTAAAATTTATTAAACCTTTATTTGAAAAAATTCAATTATTAAAGGTTACCTTTTTTCAATTCACCTGCTGCAAAATCAACTGCACGAGCGGTTAATGCCATATAAGTGATAGAAGGATTAACACAAGAAGCAGAAGTCATACATGCACCGTCAGTAACAAATACATTTTCTGCACCCCAAACTTGATTATTCTTGTTTAATACTGAAGTTTTTGGG